>CAZZHJ010000195.1:0-4107 GCA_964653815.1 uncultured Lachnospiraceae bacterium | reverse complement strand
GCTGTCCCTGTGCCCTGGTAATCAGCATTCCTTTAAGCTTTTTTGCGGGAATCGGTGGAGCCAGCAATGCAGGCGTTTTAGTCAAAGGTTCCAATTATCTTGAGACTCTTTCCCAGACAAAGTGTGTGGTTTTTGATAAGACGGGAACCATGACCCAGGGAGTTTTTGAGGTTGCAGGAGTACATCATAATTCCATAGAGGAAGGAAAATTATTAGAATATGCCGCCCTGGCGGAAAGCTATTCTTCCCATCCTATCAGTAAGAGTCTGCAAAAGGCATATGGAAAAGCCATAGACCAAAGCAGGGTCAGCGATGTGGAGGAAATCAGCGGAAACGGTGTGACAGCAAAAGTAGACGGCGTATCTGTTGCGGCAGGCAATGCAAAGCTGATGAAACGTATCGGGGTGGAATATGCAGACTGCCACAGTGTGGGAACCGTAGTCCATATGGCAATAGACGGTGTATACGCAGGTCATATTCTCATTTCAGATATTATAAAGCCTCATGCAAAAGAGACTATTAAAGAATTAAAGAAAGCCGGCGTTACCAAAACGATCATGCTTACAGGCGACGCCAAAAACGTGGGCGAGCAGGTGGCAAAGGAATTGGGAATCGGAGAGGTTTACACGGAACTTTTGCCGGCGGATAAGGTAAGCCTTGTAGAAAAGCTGCTGGAACAGAAAAGCGGAAAAGAAAAGCTGGCATTTGTGGGAGACGGTATTAACGATGCACCGGTTTTATCCAGAGCGGATATCGGGATTGCCATGGGAGCCTTAGGCTCTGACGCAGCTATTGAAGCGGCGGACATTATTTTGATGGATGACGATCCTTTAAAAATTGCCAAAGCCATTAAAATTTCCAGAAAATGTTTGCGGATTGTATATGAAAATATTATTTTTGCCATCGGCATTAAACTGATATGCCTAGTTTTGGGAGCTTTGGGTATTGCAAATATGTGGCTTGCCATTTTTGCAGATGTAGGAGTTATGGTTATTGCCGTGTTGAATGCAATTCGCGCGCTATTTGTTAAGAAGCTATAAATAAAAACGTAAAACGAAAAGACAAAATATATAAAGAGCGGGGTATCTATAATTTATACCCTGCTTTTTATAGATACACTGTAACATGAAACTATTCATATATTTTACATCTTTTGGGGTGTAAAATCAGAAATTTCCTGTTAAGATATATTTGTGGGAATGATTTAGAAGGAGTGGATTAATTTTGATGGATGAAGAATTAGAATGCTGTGAGACAACAGAGGTTCATCAGGAACTTTTAAAAATTGTAGAGGAAACCTTGCCTGATGAAGTGGAATTATATAATCTGGCGGAGCTGTTTAAGGTGTTTGGGGATTCTACCCGCATCAGGATTTTATTTGTGCTGTTTGAGGCGGAGGTCTGTGTCTGTGATCTGGCCCAGGCGTTGAATATGACTCAGTCCGCTATTTCCCACCAGCTAAAAATTTTGAAACAGAATAAGCTGGTCAAAAGCCGCCGGGATGGAAAATCTGTTTTTTATTCTTTGGCAGATGGACATGTGCGGACGATTATTGCCCAGGGACGGGAACATATTGAAGAGTAGGAATAATAGGGGGAAACAATATGAAAAATGTCATATGCTTTCACAATCCTGATGAGGTAAACGGATATTTAAGTAATTGGTATCTTTCGGATTTTGAGATAGATGGGATTAAGTATTCTTCTATGGAACAATATATGATGTATCAGAAATCTATTCTTTTTCATGATAATGAAATTGCGGAGCAGATATTATCTACGTCTAATGTAGGTAAGATTAAAGCATTGGGACGTTCTGTGAAAAATTATGAAGATAAAATATGGAATGGTGTACGACAGATTATTATTTTTCAGGGCTTGATAGAGAAATTCCGACAGAATGATGAATTAAGGGCGAAGCTTCTTGATACACAGGAGGATATTTTGGCGGAATGTGCGGTACAGGACAAAATATGGGGAATAGGATTGTCCATGAAGGATGATAAGCGTTTTGATATGGAAGAGTGGCAGGGGCAGAATCTATTGGGTTTTGCTCTGATGAGAGTAAGAGAACTACTTAAAGGGGAATAAAGATGGAATTAACAAATGAACAGCGTAAATATCTTGGATTGGAGCTTATAGATCCTGTATGGGAAAGAGTTGAAATATCAAACAGCATCAAGCCTGAGTATGAATCAGGAAGGGTAATATTATATTTTGACGGCGATATAATTCGAAAGATAATATACATACAATATAGTGGCAGTTATCAGGAAGATACTGTTTTTTTGAAAACTTTGGAAAATCGTACAATGATAGCTTCAAAGACAGGAAAAGGAAAGCCAAAAAGGTTAAATGCTGTCAATTTGCAACGGTTTCATGCCGAAGGAACGTACTTTTTCTATAGCGGTTATGTGACATTGGCCAATTATACGACACAGCAGACATATTTTTCTTCCTATTTTGCGGGCTTAAAGCCAATGGCAGAGAATGAATTGCAGGAGTTTCTGAGACAATGGATTTTAGATACGGATGAAGCTGAATTTCAACGGATACAGGAATTTGCAACGGCAAAGCGTAAACATTGCAAATTTAAGGAGGGTGACTTTTTCCGGTTTAAAATTGACCGTACACATTATGGTTATGGGCGGATTTTGCTTGATATAATGGAACTGAAAAAAAGTGGAGTGAAATTTTGGAACATTCTGATGGGAAAACCACTTGTGGTATCTGTCTATCATATTGTAACAGAGAATCCCGCAGTTGATATACAGGAATTGAGTAAGCTGAAAAGCTGCCCGTCCCAATTTATCATGGATAACAGGTTTTATTATGGGGAATATGAAATCATCGGCAATGCTCCACTACCGGAAGATGTGGATTATCCGGTTATGTACGGCCGTAGTATTTCCGGTACGGATAGAAATAAAATCATGTATCAAAGAGGTCGTTTCTATAATGAAATCCCACTTGAGGAAAACACTTTGATAGGAGAATGTGATTTTAAAAATAACGGAGTTGGATATTCATTATACATTAATAAAAATATTCTGGAGGAATGTATAAAGGCGGATTCCAATGAACCATACTGGAAAAATAAAAAAGAAGGATTTACGTATGACCTGCGTAATCCTCGATTTGAGAATGAACTGGCAAAAATAATGGAACAAATGGAGAACATATAAGAGATGTTTATGATAAAACCGTCTAAGGCGGCATTATTAGAAAAATATGAAAAGTTTCTTGTAAATAACTTTAAACCGGGGATTTCTCCTGCTCATCTTGATCTTAACGCGGAAGGCTGGAAGCTGCTGGTTCGGGAAAATCTTACGCCAATAATAGAAGACAAGTTGCAGATGAAGCAGATTGGCGATTACATCTGGACAGATGATTATGAGGATGGAAAGCGGAGGGTGCTTTCTTTTTTTAAAATTAATGATGCCTATGCAACTTTTCAGTGGGGATGGAATTTTGATTTTGTCCCCAAGACGTCGGGGAATAAAGCAGTCTGGGCAAGAACGGACAAGGCAGTTTATACCCATATTTTTGAACTTTCTCAGGATTTTTACGATTCGGAGGATGATTCTGTCAGGAAAAAGAAAAAGAGCAGAGACAAAACTATTGTGTCAAGATATAATATTGATATAAAAAATCCTGAAAAGGGATTGGCTGAAAAAATAAAACAGCATCAAAAGGTATTTAGTTATTTATTACCGCTTATGATGGAATATTATCATGCGACGGCTTCCTATGAAGGCATATTGAAAAAGATTGATGAGAACATGAAAAACAACTATTATCGGTTTATTAATTCCGATAGTCTGATTTCACAGGCTTTTATTGAAAAGAGAATGGGAATGCGGGAAAAAGCTCTCGGTGATTTTGAGAAGATACCATTTTCCAACGAGAGTATAAGGGAAGAGTATTTTAGAAAATTTATGGGATAAAGTCTTGCATGACAGTATAGGAAAGAATTAGGGATAACATTGCGAAGAAGAAAAAGACGTAGATTCAGAAAAGGAAAAGTCTGGGCTGTATATGTGCTGCTTATCCTGGCACTTTTTGCAGGAGCGTGGGGATTGGAAAGATTTCCGGGAGCACAGACGGA
>CAZZHJ010000194.1:0-4229 GCA_964653815.1 uncultured Lachnospiraceae bacterium | reverse complement strand
ACATAAGTGAATGTCAGCTTATTGGTAGTTGTAAAAATCACAAAGGCATATAAAATACCAAAGCCCACCATAAAAATGATGCTGAACTTCTGTGACTCAGGCTGTTTCTTCAGAACAAGGAACATAATAACCGCCGGAATCACGATTGCAGCGGCCGTAGCAAGAAAATACTGCAAGGAACGCGTCCCCTTCACAACCTCTAAAAAGTAGGCAATAAATATGATTGACACTTCAATCAGATAGCAAATATAAATGGAACGGTTTGCCCTTCCTATTTCTCCCAGATTTTTCCTCACAGCCTTTGTCTTGTTCTGATCCATTTCTTCTTCTCCCTTTGACATATTATAAATACCCGTTTTGACAAATTATATCATATTACGCAGTCAATGTCACGGGAAAAAGAAGAACTCATAAAATCCCCTGCAGCCTTATTAACAGCTTTCCAATACAACGCCGTGTGCAATTCCTGGCACAGTCTGCCCCTCATTAAAGCTGGTTTTATTCAGTAATGCCCCTGTGGGAATAAATAAAATGCGTTTCCAGACCTTTTCCTGAAGCTTTTTCAAAATAAAAGCCGATAACACCGTAGCGGCACAGCCGCATCCGCTTCCTCCTGAAAGCGTTCCCTTTTGCTCCTTATCAAAGATTTCAATACCACAGTCCATATGCTTATCTGTAATATCCCATCCCTTTTGCCGTACCAGTGTAAGCAACGCCTGCTGTCCCACCGCACCCAGGTCTCCCGTTATGATTTTATCATAATCAGAGGGCTCCCTCTGAAAATCCCTTAAATTGGCCGCAATCACATCCGCTGCTGCCGGTGCCATGCTACACCCCATATTAAAACTGTCCTTTACTCCATAGTCTACAATTTTTCCGGTAGTAATTCCTGTTATCAGCGCTTTTGGATGTTCCCCTTTATCTATAGACAGCAGAAATGCCCCGCTTCCTGTTACAGTCCTTGTTGCACAGGGTGGGCGCTGTCCTCCGTATTCCATCGGAAAACGGAATTCTTTTTCCGCGCTTGCAAAATGGCTGGAAGTAACACACATAACATTTCTGGCAAAGCCTCCTCCCAGAATCATGGAAGCAAGGCTGATGGTTTCCCCACAGGTAGAACAAGCCCCGTATAATCCAAAAAGCGGAATTTCAAATTCCCTCAATCCAAAGGATGTGGCAATAGTCTGCCCCAAAAGATCTCCCGCCAACAGATACCGGATTTCCTCTTTATCCATCCCCGCTTTTCCCAGCGCCAGCGTCACTGCCTCTTTCTGCAATGTACTCTCCGCTTCTTCCCAGCTGTCACACCCAAAAAGTTCATCATCCCCCACCATATCAAAAAGAGCTCCCAAAGGACCCTTGCCTTCCTTTTCGCCCACAATTGAGGCGGACTCCTTAATATAAATGGGCATAGGCAGCTTTACACTCTGTCTGCCTACTGCAAATATTGCTGTCTTCTTTTCCTCCATAATCAATACCTTCCTGTCTCTACAAAATCAAAATTTTTATTGGTTAGTATCTCCAAAAACGAACTTGATATTCACAATAAAAAACACCGGGAAAACCTTCTTCTGGCTTTCCCGGCGTCGCTTTATCTTTGGGCTTTTACCGTTTTCCTATTTGGCTCCTCAAATATTCTTCAATAATTTCCTTCTCTGATATATCGCTGTTTTGCTTTGTCTTAAAGTCCCTGACCACTTCTCTGACCTTTTCATATTCCATCTGCCTCAAATAGGCCGGATTCTCCATCTTAAACTGCTCATATGCAGCCTGATATTCAGGACTTTGCTTATACTCCTCTACAATTCTGAGAATCTCCGCACGCTCATCCACATAAGAAGGCTTACTCTCTACAGCCTGAACTCCTTTGTTTTCCGCCATTTTCTTGTAAATAGTCTCAATCTTCGGCCTGGGATTTCCGTGCATCTTATAATTACGTACAGCCTCTATGACCTTGGTATATTCTTCATCGCTGGCCTGCAACCATGCGTCGCTTTTGTATATAGTATCATAAAGCTCATCCATAGTCTGGAAACGGTCTTCATTATGAATCTCCAGTCCCTTCATGATCGCATTCTCTATCTGGGCAGGAATGGATATCCCATATTCACTGGGTTTTTTCAATTCATCATCAAAAAGTCGGTCCGTCACATCCAAAGGCTTTATGCCGGTAATACATCTATATAAGGTGCCGCACAATGCGTAAATATCCGTCCACGGTCCCTGCTTACCCTTTGTCCGCAGCTGCTCCGGCGGTGTATAGCCGGACTTCTTAAATACGGATATGGTCTTGTCTTCTTCATTGGAATTGGCTCTTGCCGTCCCGAAATCAATGAGATAAACCCTATTACTAAGGTCTGAAATCATAATATTATCCGGGCTGATATCCCGGTGTATAAATCCGCTGTCATGAATCTCCTTAAGCGCCAGCATAACGGGCTGGATAATCTTCAGGGTCTCCTCTGCTGTAATCCTGCCGCCAGAATAATCCAAAAGCTTACGCAGGGTCATACCTTTAATATAAGTCATAACCAGGTATGCAGTTCCATTATCCTTAAAGAAATCAAGGACAGATACAACTGCAGGCGTATCCCGGAACTTTGCCAGCCTTTTGGCCTCATCCAGGAACTTATCCCTCTGCTTATAAAAGAACACCTCTGCGTCGCCCTCATTGGGAATGACCTGGACTCCCGTGCCTCTCGCCCTGCTGGCATAATTTCTCGGAAAGAACTCCTTGATGGCCACCTGAGCATCCAGATTAATATCATATCCAATATAAGTAATACCGAATCCGCCTTCACCAAGAACTCGGCCCATTAAATACTTCTCCCTTAAAAAGCTCCCTACAGGTAAATAACTTTCACTTAACTTAATATCCGAAAATTGTTTTCCACAACAGTTACAAATTCCGTCATCGTCAACTTCACCTGTCATGCAGTTAAAACAAATTTTACTGATGTCCATAAATACACTCCTAGGAATTTCTGATAGCGCAATCATATCATCTCAGCCCCTCAAGCTCCGCTTTCGGGCGCTGAATAATCACACTACAAAAGCTATTCGTATTTATTATAACATAGGTGAGTACTTTTTTCACAGAAAAAAAGAAAAAATTTAAAAAGTTAGAAAATTTTCTTTGTGACAGATTTCCGCCCAGCCACAGTCACTGCATATTTCATGGAATTTTCCCGCTTTCATAATCTTTTTCTCCACCATCTCCTGAAGTCTCCTAAAATCCATCTTTTCTTCATATGACACACCTGTCATGTCAACGACTCGTCCGTCATATCCATTTACTTTTTCCTTCTGTCTGCATCCATTCTGCAGATAATTAGGACATTTCCTGCAGATTTCATCTTCTTTATCCACGAGCACGATACACTGTCCCGGTTTCTGAAGCCTTTTGATGATTTCAGCCATATGACTTGTGAATTCGCCGCTATAGCCCTTTCCCTCAAAAAAACGAATGCATAAGGCATGATGGGGACGGAATAAAATTTCATCCATAATCTGTTCTCCTAGTCCTTTGACCTATCCGGTTTATATTCATTCAATTTTTGATAAATCTGGCAAGCCTTTTATCCAGGACAATTGCCAGTGCAATTTTGCAGCAGTCTGGAATGATATATGGAAATACACATGCCGAAAGCGCCGCCATAACGCTGATTGCCCCGTTATCCCTGTTATATGCATAGATAAACCATGCCGTACCGAAGGCATAGAGCGCGACCAAACCTAAAAGCATGGCAATCACCATGACCGGTATTTTTTTGCCAAATGCCTTCATAATGCCTCCCTCAATCAGAGCCATGAAAATAAAACCCACTATGTATCCCCCGGTCAGCCCCAGAACAACACCATAGCCTCCGCTAAATCCCGCAAAAACCGGAACTCCTACTGTACCTAAAATAATATAAACCAATACCGCAACTGTCCCTCTTGAAAGCCCCAGCATGGACACTGCCGCAAATACTGCAAAGGTCTGTAAGGTAAACGGCACTGCCATAGGAATATTGATCCAGGAACAAATTGCCATTAAGGCAACAAATAACCCCATATATGCCAAATCCAAAGGTTTCCATTTCTTCTTTTCGTTCATTACATTATGCTCCTCTCAATTAATTGGGTAATCGTAAAACTTCGGGGTCGGCATGCTGCAAAAAAGAATTACTGCTTTAGGACACGCTTGTGCTCTTTAGAGTACTTTCGCTCCGTTAAAAACGCAACGG
>CAZZHJ010000193.1:0-4300 GCA_964653815.1 uncultured Lachnospiraceae bacterium | reverse complement strand
TGTAGAGCCTGTTATGGGTGGTATCAATACAGCTTTAAATACCGCTCTTTCCAGTATGGGTGGTACCAGTAAGATTCTCTTAGGTATGATTCTCGGCGGAATGATGGCAATCGATATGGGCGGCCCCTTCAATAAAGCGGCATATGTTTTCGGTACAGCAGCAATTGCTTCCGGTAACTATGAGATTATGGCAGCTGTTATGATAGGCGGTATGACACCTCCCTGTGCAATTGCCCTTGCAACACTATTGTTCAAAAACAAATTTACAAAAGAAGAGAGAGAATCAGGTCCTACCAACTTTATTATGGGTCTTGCCTTTATTACGGAAGGTGCGATTCCCTATGCGGCAGCTGACCCCCTTCGTGTACTGCCTTCCTGTATCATAGGTTCTGCAGTGGCAGGCGCATTATCCATGGCCTTCGGATGTACCCTGATGGCGCCTCATGGCGGTATCTTCGTAGTACCGGTAATGGGAAATGCATTGATGTATCTGGTAGCTCTGGTAGTCGGCACAGCCGTTTCTACGGTTCTTTTAGGAGTATTAAAGAAGAAAGTAAGCGAATAAAGGAATCAAGGAATCAAGGGTAAATGATTGTAAAGCGGTTATAAATAAAGTCAGAGAACCGTTTAAAACAATAGAAGAGAAAACGAAAACAAAACGAAAGCAATTAAGGAGGAGGAATTATCAAAGAAAGAATTCAAGTATGTAATCACAGATGAAATGGGAATCAATGCACGTCCGGCAGGCTTGCTGGTAAAAGAGGCAAAGGCATTTTCCTGCGCTATCAAAATGGAAAAGGACGGAAGAAGCGTAGACTGCAAAGGCATTATGGGCGTTATGAGCCTGGGAGCTAAAAAAGGCCATGAGGTTACTTTGACCTTTGACGGTGAGGACGAAGATGCAGCATGTGAGGCAATCAGCAAATTCATGCAGGAAAATCTGTAAATTTGTATTGGCCGTATAACGGATAGTATAGCGTAATTTACTTTGGTATGGTAAAGGAGACGGGTTATGAAGACTTATAACGGTAAAAGCGTATTCAGCGGTATTGCCATTGGCAGAATCAGCGTATATAAAAAGGGCGAGCAGCAGGTAAAACGCAACAAGATTACTGATGTGGATGCAGAGATAAACCGTTTTGAGGACGCAAAGAAAACGGCAATTGAACAACTTCAGGGCTTATATGAAAAAGCCCTGAAGGAAGTGGGAGAGGCAAATGCAGCCATATTTGAAGTACATCAGATGATGCTTGATGACGGGGATTATAATGAATCCATTACAAACATCATCAAAAGCCAGGAAGTAAATGCGGAGTATGCAGTTGCTTCCACGGGAGATAATTTTTCACAGATGTTTGCGGCTATGGAAGATGATTATATGAGAGCCAGAGCAGCAGATATCAAGGATATATCAGAGAGGATTATTTCTATTTTAAGCGGAAACAGTGACGCGGCTATTGGTGCCGATGAACCGGCAATTATTGTGGCGGATGATCTGGCTCCTTCGGAGACGGTGCAGCTGGATAAGGATATGGTACTGTCCTTTGTAACAGTTCATGGTTCCTTAAATTCCCACACTGCGATTCTGGCAAGGACCATGGCGATTCCCGCTCTGGTGGGTACGCCCCTTCCTTTAGATGAAACAGTTGACGGAAAGCTGGGCATTGTAGACGGCGAATCGGGTATTATTTATGTGGATCCGGATGAAAAGACTCTGGAAGAGATGAAAAAGAAACAGCAGGAAGAGCTTCAGAAGAAGGAACTGCTTCAGAGTCTGAAAGGAAAAGAAAACATTACTCTGGACGGGCAGAAGATTCTGCTGTATGCTAATATAGGAAATATTAAGGATCTTGCCACAGTTTTACAGAACGATGCGGGAGGCATCGGACTTTTCAGAAGTGAATTTATTTATCTGGAAAGCGAGGATTATCCTACAGAGGAAGAACAGTTCCAGATTTATAAGAAGGTTGCGGAAACCATGGCGGGTAAGAGAGTGATCATAAGGACTCTGGATATCGGCGCTGATAAGCAGTGCGACTATTTTGAAATGGAGCACGAAGAAAATCCGGCTATGGGATGTCGTGCAATCCGTATCTGCCTGACGAGGCCGGAGATATTCAAGACCCAGCTGCGTGCATTGTTCAGAGCAAGCAAATTCGGTAATATTGCCATTATGTACCCTATGATAACCAGTGTGAAGGAAGTAGGTCAGATTAAGGAGATTGTGGCAGAGGTAAAAGCAGAACTGGATGCGGCAGGAATTCCTTACGGAAATCCCGAGCAGGGCATTATGATTGAGACGCCGGCGGCGGTAATCGTAGGCGATGAGCTTGCAAAAGAAGTGGATTTCTTTAGTATCGGAACCAATGATTTAACCCAGTATACTCTTGCTATTGACCGTCAGAATACAAAGCTGGACGAATTTTATGATTCCCATCACCCGGCCATCCTGCGTATGATATCCATGGTAGTGGAAAGCGCTCATAAGGCGGGCATCTGGGCAGGCATTTGTGGAGAACTGGGTGCAGACCAAACACTGACACGGGATTTTCTGGCTATGGGAGTGGATGAGTTGTCCGTTTCCCCAGGAAGCATTCTTCCTATCCGTAAGATTGTGCTGGAAACCAATGTGGCGGAATACAAGGCAGGAAAGTAAATGTTAACAAGACAGAGACAGGATTTGATTTTAAAGCTTCTGGCGGAAAAGGGAAGCGTCACGGCAACAGAAGTGAAGGATATTCTGGGTATTTCCGAATCTACGGTACGCAGAGATATTACGGCACTGGACAAGGAAGGAAAGCTTGTAAAGGTATTTGGCGGTGCCGTTGCTGCAGAGGCGGAGGTAAGCGCCCATGAATATACCGTGGAGCAGAAGAGTGATCTGAACACTGATGAAAAACAGAAGATTGCAAAATATGCGGCTTCTCTTATAAAGCCGGAGGACTTTGTTTATCTGGATGCTGGTACGACTACGGCATATATGCTGGATTATATAGAAGAGCAGAATGCTACCTATGTAACCAATGCTGTGGTCCATGCCAGGCGGCTGCTTTCCCGCGGGATGAAAGTCTTGATGATAGGCGGGGAACTAAAGGCCTCTACAGAGGCGGCAGTAGGCAGTCTGGCTGTGGAGATGTTGGAATCTTATCATTTTACAAAAGGATTTTTTGGCACCAACGGTGTCAGTAAAAAATGCGGCTGTACCACGCCGGATGTGAATGAGGCTATGGTAAAGCGCACGGCTATAGGTCGGTGTAAAGAGAGTTATGTTCTTTGCGACAGTTCCAAGTTTCAACATATCAGTCCCGTGACTTTTGCACCTTTTGAAGGGCCGGTTTTTCTTACGGAAAGAATGCCGGAAGGATATGAAAAGTGTGAGAATGTTGTAGTGGTGGACTGAACTTGAAATTTTGTTGAAGAACGAAAAATGGGAGTATGCGGGTTATGAAAAAAGCCGCACACTCCCTTTTTGATTAAAAAGCTGCTTTTCAAAGAGGGGGGACTAGGGTATACTGAATATGTAGTAGTATCAGAGGAGGAGGTTATCTTGAAAATTTTAGCTTTTGTTAAAAAGAATTATGAAATCTTTGTTGTGAACGTTATTGCGCTGGGATTTATAGCTTTTACTTTGTTGGCGCAATTTGGAGTACATATTAGGGTTGATAAGGGTGTGGAGCTGGTTCCTGTTGAAATAGGATATAGTCATTCAACAGTGCGGGTTAATAGTAAATTTGTAGATGTAGCGGATTGCTCTGTACATTTAAGGTATAAAGATGACGCACAAGCGCCATTTTGGGAGCCGGCTACTGTTGTGTTTGGGAGAGTCAGTGTAGATGATATCAACGATATGATAGAAGATGGGGATACTATAGAAAGAAATGTATTTATTAATACAAAAACCAATAGGGTTGTAGGTGTAACTAAGAACGGTAAATCCATATTGTCTTTGTATTATTTTAATAGCAAGATGTTCCGGTATGGAATATTGATATTGGTAATAGTTGATATTTTTGTTGGCTTGCTTATAAAATCTGCAAATGCAAAAAGTAAGAAGACAATTGACATGAGCCAATATGGGTATTATCCGGAGGATAAGAAAAAGCTGCAGCTTAATGAAATACTATATAAGATGAGAAATTTCCGAGCCTTGTATATTTTTACGTTTCTTATCTGGTTAGTGTGGGGATTTTTTTATACCTTTGCCGTTTTACTTATTTTGATGAAGGGTACAACAGTAGCAGGCTGGGTTGCGGGGGGTATAGTTATATTCATTTTATGTATGCTTCCATGGGGTATCGTT
>CAZZHJ010000192.1:0-4315 GCA_964653815.1 uncultured Lachnospiraceae bacterium | reverse complement strand
AAAATCTTGTCTACCTCAGGAACGGTAAAACCGCCGTACTGCTGACTTGCAGCAGATAATACGATATCCCCGATGACATCAAAAGCAACATCCAGGGTCTTGGGCTCGTTATACCAGATATTTCCCATCTCAAATCCGCCGGTCAAAACGCTGCCCACATCGAAGAGACAGCAATTCATGGTATCCCTTCTTGCAGACATATCATGAACATAAATATAACCGTCCCTGCATGCCTGTATTTCTTCCGTAGTCATAAAAAATTTCTGATACAGTTCTTTATTGAACTGGTTAAAGATCAAACTTCTTTTCGTGGATACAAGAGCGCTGTCCGTATTGGCATTCTCCTTATCGCCGATATACATAATGGATTGGCTTTTCTTATATACATCATCCATCATCCGGACAAAATCCTGTTTATAATTGCGGTAATCCCGATAGCTTTTGGCAACAATAGGTTTTACCTGTTCCAAAGCGCTTTCTACAATGTTGTGCATAATAGGAATGGGAATCTCATCCTGACCCAGCTCATCCACTTTATCTACAACATATTTACAGATATCATCCTTTTCCTCATCTGTAAACTTTGTCAATGCGCGATAGGCGCTTTTTCCTACTGCATCGATAACCTTCTGTACATTAAACGCTTCCTTGCTTCCGTCCTTTTTTATTACCTTAACAGAAATTTTAGTCTGAAAAGCATCCCCATAATTCTTTTCTTTTTTCTTTTTCCGCTTTTGTACCGTAGTATCGGCCATTCCAGTAACCTCCCTCTTTTATCTCACATCCAAAAAACAAGACCAGCAACAAAATGTGTATATATTATGTAAACGACACAAGATGTTGTGGTTTAGTATCAAGTATATCTAAAGATTTTACGCCTGTCAACATATGGCTGTTCTACAATTTTCACATAAAAAGAGCGGCAATTTTGTGAAAAATTACCACTCCCAAATTGACCAAAACGCATTAACCGATTCGTCCGCAATATTTTACTTATTTTATACTGCTTTCTTTACTTAATTTAATATACCGCATTCCCTCACAGCTTTTACGGCTTCTTCAATCACATTCACCGGTAAAACAAGTGCAAATCGGACATGTCCTTTTCCCAGCGTGCCAAAACTGCTTCCCGGCGTACAAAGGACGCCAGTCTGTTCAAATAGAGCTTTTACAAATTCCACATCATCCTGAAAGCCTTCAGGAATTTTTGCCCAGGCAAACATGGTGCCTTCGCTTCTTTCAAATTTCCAGCCGGCTTCGGTAAATCCGTCACACAGAGCATTTCGTCTTTCCTCATATTTTGCACATTGCTCCCTGACACAGGCATCGGAACCGGTCAATGCGGCAATAGCGCCATACTGAACCGGATAAAAGGTTCCATAATCAATCTGGCTGCGAAGCCTTTTAAAGGTCTGTACAATTTCCTTATTTCCTGCCAGAAATGACATTCTGGCTCCCGTATAATTAAAGGATTTGGACAAAGAGTAAAATTCCACACCTATTTCCTTTGCACCCGGATAAGACAAAAAGGAATTACCTATTTTTCCGTCGTATACAATATCAGAATAAGCATTATCATGAATAATAATCACCTGATATTTTTTCGCCCATGCAATCAGTTCCTCATAAAAGGAAGGCGGCGCACATTTGCACACAGGATTCAGGGGATAAGAAACCACAATGCATTTTGCCGCCCTTGCAGTCTCCTCGTCAATAGCCGATAAATCGGGAAGATATCCCTTTTCTTCTATTAAATCATAGGTTTTGATTTCTGCACCTGCCAATGAAGGGCCGAAAGTAAATACCGGATAGCCCGGATTGGGAACCAACACGATATCTCCCTGATTGCAAAGCGCAAAGCAGATATGTGTAATCCCTTCCTGGGAACCGTAAACAGACGTAATCTCTTCTGCCGTCAGCTTCACATGATATCGGTCCGCATATCTTCCTATCACAGCATCTATCAGTTCCGGCATATCGCCAAGGGAATATTTGTAATTTCCCGGTTTGGATGCCGCTTCCACTACCGCCTTCATAATATGCTCCGGCGGCTCAAAATCCGGCGTTCCTACGGAAAAATTGTAGACCTTTTCTCCTGCTTTTTCTTTTTTTAACTTCATTTCATTTAATACCTGAAAAATTCCCTCTTCATAATCCTTCATTCTATCTGCGAATTCCATGTTTCTTCTCCTCTTTTCTCCTCATGATTCCGGGATGCAGAATCCTTTTCCTCATCCCATTGTTTTATGATTTTTTTAAGATAATTTCTGGCATCTTCCGCCACATCTTCCGGCGCTGTAATCTTTACCTTGCCTGCCATGCCCGCAACCCATCCGTAAAAGGGCGGGCTTACCATAATCTCTGTCCTTACCAGAAGTTTTCCATTTGGCAGACGGCGCATGGAAACCTCTTTACCGAATCGGTCAATCATAACGCCTGCCATATCTTCCTCGCACTGCATGGTCACAGAAATTTCTTTTCCGCCAAACATCTGAAAGCTCTTTCTGCTGTAAATTGCCGGTGAATATTTCTTGTAAGCATCGCTGCCGCAGCGTTTTTCCTGCACCTGCTCCAAATCCGTCATTTTATCTACACGGAAATGCTTCATCAAATCACTTTGCAGTTCATAGGCAATCAGATAGTAATTGGCATCGTTCCATACCAGCAGATAGGGACTTGCCACATATTGCTTCCCTTCTTTTTTGAAGCGCATCTTTTTATTTGCATCCCATTCGTAATACCAGAAAGAAATCTGCCTGTCATTTTGTATGGCCTCGTGGATACCGTCAATATTGTAATAAATATTTTCATTTTCCGCTTTCAGCCTGTCGGAAACATAAACCTGCCTCTGCAGCTTTACGCCGTCATATTTGCTGCACAATCTCTCCAGCTTTCCAATTAATTCCCTGGATTTTTTCTCCGTGATAAAACGTGAGGACTGCACTGCATCCACCAAAAGCTTCAGCTCCGGCAGTTCAAAATTCCTGGAAGCCATATAATATCCGTAATGCTCCCTGCTTTTATCATTTAAAATATCAAATCCCATGGTATTAAGGGCTTCAATATCACTGTATATGCTTTTCCGCTCTGCATTGACGCCATATTGTGCCAGCCGTTCAATTAACTCACGGGTAGTCATGGCATGATTTTCATCGGTATATTCCGATAAAATCTTCAGCAGATACAGCTGTTTCAGTTTTTGATTTGAGGATTTTGCCATATAATCTGTTCTACCTCCCAAAGATTGTGAATGATATAGTCCGGCTTTACGCCATCCGGATATTCTGTTTCCTTTTGTATACCCTGTTCCTCCGGGCTTTTTCTGCTATACAGGCAGCTGTGAATACCAAACTGGTTACCGCCCTTTATATCGCTGGTAAGGGAATCTCCCACAATCAATATGCGGCTTTTATCCGGCGCCTTGCCGCTCTTTTCCTTTATCAGCTCCATACAGCCTTCAAAAAAACGGGGATTGGGTTTTTCATAACCGATGCATTCGGAAATAAAAATATCGTCTACCAAATCCGCAATCCCTGATAACTGCAATTTTCTTCTTTGGGTATTCTCTACGCCGTTTGTCACAATATACTGCTCAAAATCTCTTCCAAGCTTTGCCAGCAGTTCTTCTGCCCTATCCTGATAGTAAAAAATGCTGCCCAGATTATATTGGTAATGATGCTGGAACTCTACGACATCCACATGCTTTACTTTAAGGTATTCAAAGAGTTCTTCAAACCTATGTACCAACACCCAGGACTTTTCTACTTCTCCCCGTTCCAGCTTCTTCCAGCACTTTTCGTTGATCCCGGAATAGGTCTTTATAAGCTCATCACTGACAGGCAATCCGAAATGAGTAAGACTGTCAGTTAACGCATATTTTTCGGATCTCAGGAAATCCAAAAGCGTACCATCCACATCCCATAAAATAATATCGTACTTTTTGTGTTTCTCTTTCACTTCATTTCCTCTTCCAGGATTTTTCGTTCCCGATGCTTATACACAAAAAAAGGATGCTGCTTCCAGCATCCTTCCGGTTATTCGGTAACGGTTGTTCCTGTTTCATCTTCACTGGATAATGCCTGTTCCGCTTCTTCTGCATTTTTCTTTTTCCGCATTGTGATACCTATAAACATGGCAATACCGGCTACTACTACAATTACTACAAGCAGCAATAAATATGATAAAAAAGAATTGATAAATAATGCAAAATTGTTCATTTTAGGCTTTCCTCTCCTGTTTCTTTTTAAATCCGCTTATGGGTCAATCATACACCGTCCCGGGGAAATCGTCAAGTAAGTTTCCGCCATCCGCCGCA
>CAZZHJ010000191.1:0-4328 GCA_964653815.1 uncultured Lachnospiraceae bacterium | reverse complement strand
ATTGCCCGAACAAAAGGCGCCATCTTACCGCTAATTAAGTGTAATGTATCCATAGCGGATAGTCCTGCATAAGTATTTACCCCCGTTTCAGGGAAGCACTTTTCAAATCCTGCTATGATGGAATCCATGCTAATATGCTGATACCCATACTGCTTTGCCAGCTGATGAGAAATTGTACTTTTTCCGGCTCTTGGAACACCTGCAACAATAATATTATTTTTCATCTTATAATTTCTCCAAATACTGTTTCTATTTCCCTTATTTCGTAAACAAAAAACAATTTATGAATGCAATTAGAACCTATTTTTAACGGGCACACAAATCCGAAAAGGGAGATTTATAATGATGCAATCACACTTTTCAGCGTCTCCAAATCTTCCTTCGTTGTGGACCAACTGGTTGCAAAGCGGACTACAGTATGGTTATCGTCATATTTCTCCCAGAAACTGAATGCCACCTGTTCTTTCAGCTTTTCCATCTGACGGTTTTCCAATATAATAAACTGCTGGTTTGTGGGCGATTCCAGATAGAAATCAACTCCGTTTTCACGAAAGACTGCTTTTAATTCTTCCGCCATCATAATGGCATGCTTTGAAATGTCAAAATACAATCCATCTGTAAAAAGAGTGTCAAACTGGATTCCCAAAAGTCGGCCTTTTGCTAACAGCGCCCCTCTCTTTTTTACGGAGTTCATAAAATGAGGAGGTTTATTTCGCTTTCTATAAACAACAGCCTCTCCGCATAACGCTCCCACTTTGGTTCCCCCGATATAGAAAACATCACACAATCTTGCGATATCAGGCAGTGTCAAATCGCTTTCCGGACTCATCAGACCATAGCCAAGGCGCGCGCCATCAAGAAAAAGAGGAATGTGATAAGAGCGGCAAATATCTGAGAGTTCCGTCAATTCTTCTTTCGTATACAAGGTACCGTATTCTGTAGGATGTGAAATATAGACCATGCCGGGGAATACCATATGTTCATGATTGCTGTCCACATAAAAATCATCTATGTATTTTTTCAATACAGCCGGTTGGATTTTCCCGTCTTTATGTGGTATTTCCAGAACCTTATGTCCCGCATACTCAATAGCACCTGCCTCATGAACGCTTACATGGCCTGTTTCTGCGGATATGACACCCTCGTATTCCTTTAGCATAGTGGATATTACAACAGAATTTGTCTGGGTGCCGCCAACCAGAAATTCCACTTCCGCATCCTGACATTCACACGCCTCTCTTATCTTTTCCCTTGCGCTTTGGCAGAAAGAGTCTGTACCGTAACCTGAAAGCGGCTCCATATTTGTTTCCGAAAGACGTTTTAAGATTAAAGGATGCGCTCCCGCAATATAATCGCTTTCAAAAGAAATCATTGCTTTCCCCTCCCGTTTTCTGTCAATAGTCTGTCCTTTTTCAAACCGGCATTACTGCAATAATGCTTTTTCCAAATCTGATATGAACTGTGTCTGCTGCTTTTTCAAATAGGCTTTTACAAAGGGCTTCATCAAAATTTTTTTGGCAGTCACATCCTCCGTAAAATCAACGACGGTCTCTTCGCCCTGTTTTGTAAAAACGCCTGTCCAATGTCCTTTCATGTTGTCATTTTCCATATCAAATTCCCAACGCTCGCAGGGCTTTTCCACAGTTATTGTAAAGGTTGTGGCATAACCATCCTTCGTATATTCCACAAACTGTTTTTCACTTAAAACTTCCGTTCTGCCCAAATCGCTGCGCCATGTGTAGTTTGCAACGTCGGTAACAACCTTCCATACTTTTTGAATATCACTCTGAAATGTGGCTTTTATATTTGAAACTGCCATTTTTAATGCTCCCTTCGTGCTTTTTATAATTCTCTTTCACAATCCTTTTTAACTTCTCCACTCAATGATATCTTCCAGCTTCTTGCGCGGCCTTTCCTCCGGAAATTCATCCGGATAACCAAACGCGATAGCTGCAATAAGTTGTCCGTCGCTATCCAGCCAATCACATAGCTCTGCATATGCAAAATAAATGTCACATATCCAAAGGCTTCCTATTCCTTTTTCTGTAGCAGACAAAAGCATATTTTGTATAGAGGCGCTTATAGATTGAATATTACATATTTCATAAATGTGCTCTTCCGGCGTCAATTCTTCCAGAATATTTTTCCCTAATGAATTAACGACAAAAACGATAATCGGCGCTTCCGCCATAATATCAACAGTATGCTTTGCCGCAGCAATATGCTGCTTACTATCAGGCAGCAATGGGCTTCCATTTTCTTCCCTCTCAATTCCCCGTCGAAAGACTTCTAACATTTTCTCTTTAGCATTTCCCTGTACTAAAATGTATTTCCACGGTTGTCTGTTTTTAGATGAGGGCGCTTTCATTCCGCTTTGGATAATATCCGTCATATCCTTTTCGGATATGGGCGTCGTTAAGAATTTCCTTATACTTCGCCTGTTATAAATCTCAGGAATCATTTTCATGTTCTCCTCTATTTTACTCTGAATACATAGATGAAGCAAAATCATACAAAAAATTATAACATATTATGAATAAAGTGTGTAAACTGCTTGACAGCTAATTCTAATTAGCCTATAATCAAGCTAATTTGAATTAGCCAACAGGAGATTTATATGAACACCAAAAAGAAGATACTGGAAGAAGCTTTATTATTATTTTCAGAAAGAGGCTATAGCGATGTATATGTTAGTGATATTGCTGAAGCAGTCGGTATAAAAGCGCCATCACTGTACAAGCATTTTAAGAATAAACAGGAAATATTTCATGCCATACTTGATGAATTAAAAGAAAACTATACAAAACATGCAGCCTCTATAGGTATTGACGGAAATAACACAAATACGGATGCCGGTATCTACGCTGAGATTTCAGAAGAATCTTTTATAGAAATAGGAAAAAATTTATTTCTTTATTTTCTTCATGACAATCATATGAAATTATTCAGAAAATTACTTACAATCGAACAATTCCATGATTCAGAACTTGCAGATTTGTATTCCAAGCAATATTATACCGACCCGTTATCTTATCAAAGCGACTTATTCCGGATATGCATTGCCGCCGGAAAATTCAAGCAGGTTGATCCTGAAATTTTAGCATTACAATTTTATGCTCCTATATATACTTTACTTACTGTATGTGACCGTCAGCCGAACATGGAGCAGGAAGCATTAAAAATGATTGAAGCGCACATACGACAATTCAACATCAATTATCTGGAGGGAAAACAATGAAAATCACATTAGTACATGGTCAAAACCATAAAGGAAGCACTTATAATATCGGCAGGCTGCTGGCAGAACAATTTGTAAATAGTGACATACAGGAATTTTTTCTGCCCAAAGATTTGGAGCATTTCTGCCTGGGGTGTTATGAGTGTATTGAAAATGATGAAAAGTGCCCTTTTTACAGCGAGAAAAACCGGATTATGCAAGCTGTAGAAAATGCTGATTTGTTAATTTTTACAACTCCTACATATTGCATGCATGCTTCAGCATCAATGAAAGCATTTATTGATCTTACCTTCACTTATTGGATGGCGCACAGACCAAGAGAATGTATGTTTTCAAAGAAAGCAGTCGTAATAACAACCGCAGCGGGAACAGGAACAAAAACAGCTATCAAAGATATTACAAACACACTATTTTACTGGGGCGTTCCATATATTAAAGAATATGGTATTGCTGTACAGGCAATGAATTGGGAACAGGTCTCCCCTAAGAAAAAAACAAAAATTAATGCAGATATTGCAAAATTGGCAGATACTATTCAAAATGCAAAAGTTCATGTAGGCATTAAGACAAAATTTATGTTCAATATAATGCGGATGATGCAGCTTAAGGATTTGGGTTCCGGCAAATCAGAAAAAGAATATTGGCAGAAAAACGGCTGGCTGGGTAAGAAGAGACCGTGGAAATAGGAAAAGATTGAAAGAATCAAAATTCAACTTTCTTTCAAAGCCTTCCTAATTCTACTAAGTGATTCTGGTGCAATTCCCAAATATGTCGCCACATAATGTTGTTTAACCGAATTGCATATCATAGGATACAACTTCTTAAAATGAATATAACGTTCCGTGGCATTCTCTACAAGAAATCCATTTTCTCTATAAATCTTGTAACGCAGCGCATTTTCTAAAAGCATAATATATACATTTTTAAGTTGGTCGTTTTCGAAAATAAGCTTTTTCATTTTATGAATTTCAAAGAACATCAAGGTTGTTTCTTCCAGTGTTTCCCAAGTAACGATACTCTCACTGTAACCAAACATTCCTTCATCCATACAAAAAGTTCCGGGAATAGAAAAACCACGAGTTATGTCATT
>CAZZHJ010000190.1:0-4343 GCA_964653815.1 uncultured Lachnospiraceae bacterium | reverse complement strand
TAATGGGCTTAAACCCTACCAGCTTTAACAAGGTAACATCTTTGATAACATTTTTCTGTAATTCCTCATTGCTCATGGCGCTGCCGCCGTATTTTACAACAATGATCTTGCGGTTAAACCGCTGTATGTAAGGCAGAGCCTCTATTAAGACCTCCGCTTTCTTCATAATCTGTTCCATTTCTCTTTGTTCCATTTTTCATTCTCCTCATTATTCCAAGCAGTTCTAACTAACAAGTATATTTCCCATGGATTATCTTTTTTCGGAATTAAGTATAGCACAGAAAAAACAAGTTCTCAATCAGCAAATGCTTTACTTTCCCGTTTATTTCCATTATGATTCATTCATATAGCAGACTATTGTAAACATACCATTAAGAAAAAGAGGAGACAAAAATGGCAGAAACTTTTGCAAAAGACACTTCGGGACGCAGTAAAAAAGACTGGCTGCTGGCCCTTTCAGTTTTACTGTTCGGCCTTATTGTAGCTCACTTAGGCGTTTCCATGTTTTTAACCGCCGCATTGGGCACTGATACTTTTACTGTTTTTATCCAGGGCTTGTCTCTGAGTTTTCAAAAAATAACCGGCACCGCTTTTCCCAGCGTGGGCACCGTCCATGTCGCAGTTTTGTGTCTTATTATGGCAGTCATGCTTTTTACCACAAAGGGCTATATCAAACCGGGAACTGTCATCTGCGCCTTCTGCGGCGGTCCGATTATCGATTTTTTCAACTGGCTCATCACCCCTTTTTGCAATGAGTCCAGTTCCCTTTACATACGCATGCCGGTCATGCTCTCAGGCTGTATCGTTTTATCCCTGGGCATGTCCATTGTAATTAACAGCCAGGCTGGAACCGGCCCTAACGATTTGATTGCTATTGTCATTTCCGATAAACTGCCCAAAATCCAATTTCGCTTTGTCCGCATAGGATGCGATATTTTCTTTATTGTCATAGGTTTTATTTTAGGCGGTGTTGTGGGCATCGGCACCATTGTCGCGGCATTTTTGACCGGCCCTCTGGTGCAGTTCTGGCTCCCTAAGACAAAAGCTTTGATTCAAAAACTGCCCTACCGTTAGGCAGGGCAGAAAAACAATTCTTTTATTTAAGGACATCCTATTCTTCCGTAAGCAGCTTGACCGGCTGGATTTTCCTGATTCTTATGCTCGTAAGGACTGCCACCAGAAATGCTGTCACAGTGATGAATACCACTGTTATGATTTTAAAGCTTCCGTCTACATTTATCTGATACTGATAAATGCCAATGCTTCTTAAAACAATACCTACAAGGGGACCTGCCCAAAAATCGCACACTATGACTCCTAAGAGCGCTCCTAAAAATATAACGGGAAGGCTGGATAAAACCGTCTGCATTAAAAGCTGCCCTGTGGTAAAGCCCAGCGCCTTATAAACGCCGTAATTTTTCTTTTCCCTGACAATTTTTGTCTTAAGGAATAAAAACACCACCAAAGATACCACGAAAACAGTAACGGCTATAAAGATGGTGCAAAGCAGCTTCAATACCAGTTTTACGGGTTTTAGGGAGCTCTCGGTCGTTTTTTCCGATTTTATGACTTCTCTTTGGGGATAAGTCTCACTTAACAGCTTTGCCAGTTCTTCATCGGAAACACCCTCTTTCCCGTATACACACAGTTGAACGCATGTACTGCTGCCGTTTAACCGTTCTTCTCCG
Source organism: uncultured Lachnospiraceae bacterium (assembly GCA_964653815.1). Lineage (GTDB taxonomy): Bacteria > Bacillota > Clostridia > Lachnospirales > Lachnospiraceae > UBA2882. The sequence goes on along the minus strand of CAZZHJ010000190.1, from coordinate 2,655 downwards.
GCAGTGGTCATAAGAGCTTTTCTTCCCATGTTGTTTATTTTCTGGTCTATGCCGCACAGAATGTAATCCATTTCTTTTCCGTTGCCCTTTACATAAACAACATCCCCGATTTCAAGCTCCAGTTCCTCACAGATAACCACGCTCAGCATAATTTCATTATCAAGCTCCGGCGCTCTGCCCTGAAGGATTGCCTGATTTTCCAGAAGGTCAGGTCTGTCCCAGAAATCACACGTAACAACTGATTCTTTATCTCCATAGAGCAGCTTGATATCTCCGTTGCCTTCATACAATACCTTTTCCACCTCCGGATGCGTTTCAACTTCCTGTCCGAATTCCCAAAGGTCTTCTCCTACATATGAAACATCTCCCAATTCCATACCTACCAGTTTTAACATATTATCGGTATCAACAGCAAAATCCTGATACATCCCGAAACCGACACAACACACAAACCCTAAAAGCATTACAATCAAAAGAATTCCCAGATTCTTTGCTTTTGCACAAAAAACGGACTTAAGTCCCAGGTTCATCACAAGGGGCTGTCGGGACTTTTCCAGTGGAAAATAGTTTTTCTGAAAATTATGGTCGGCAATTCCCTGCCGGAGAGCATCCAATATAGAAATCTTTACACATTTCCTGCTGCTGCGCCATGCCACAGCCATGGTAACCAGAATGCAGACTGCCACAACCGCCACCGCACTTTTAAAATCAAATCCCTGATTCCAGGAAAGCCCTATGATGGACGACATCAGCCTTCCCAAATAACTGCCTGCCAAAACGCTTATACAAAGTCCTGCAATACTTCCCACCACGGATATCAGAAACATTTCCATCATAAAGCTTCCCAAAAGCTGTAACTCCGTATAGCCCGACGCCCGCAAAATACCGATATTCTTAATATTCATTTCACAAAAGTTGCCGATACTGAATCGGGTAATAATCAGCGCTATACCAATCAAAAGTACTGCAAATACCAGTTCAACGCCCATACCGATACTGGCAGTCATGGTATCCCCGTAACGTATGCTGGTCCATATAAAGCTAAAATTAAAGGTTTGTGTTAACTCCGGAATCTTTTCGTTGATTTCATTGGAAATCTCCACAAGAAATCTGTTACTGTCTGTACCTTCCCGAAGCTTTGCCTTACACTCCATATAGGAAAGTACACTGCTTTCCTGCGCTGCTATTTCATCCGCTCTTTTCCCCGTTATATAACATCTGTAAATAGAAACATTCATGGGATTGGCAAACAAAGGGTCCTCATGAAATCCCCCTACCTTAAAATCATAGGTGTGCCCGTTCATCACAAGACTGAATTCATCTCCTGTCTCCACATGAAAAGCATTTTTCATGTAATAAGGCAGTAAAATCTCATCATCCGGAAGCACCCCTTCGTATTCGGGGTAAAGCCGGCTGATATTCCGCTCTTCTTCTGCCGGGGCAAGCATAAACATGTAACCGCTTTCCGCTTTTTCGCCCTTTGTCATAAATTCTGATTGTGGGACATAATATACAGGGGATTTTTCAAAGCTTTCCACATCGCTCCGATTTTCAAAAATTTCCTCCACGTTTTCTGCCGCCTTTGCAGAAGTCAATGCATAATAATCGGCGGTATTTGTCAGCTCATATGCCTTGTTTACCACTTTTTCCATATGGAAAAACGACGAAATGCCAATATATAAAAGCAGCACCGCAAGGGTAATCAGCCCCGTTAAAATGGCGGCATCGCTTTTCTTTTTCTTTAAATTGTTTTTTGCAATGAAATATAAAGAATACATGCTTACCACCCCATTTCCTGTAAAAAATGACGCAGTTTTTCATGTCTTTCTTTATCGCCGCTTTCATAAGCGCCAAGGTCCAGTTCTCCCGTAATCACGCCGTCCTGCAGATACTTCACTCTATTGCCCCTTCTGGCACAGCGCATATCGTGAGTTACCATGACGATGGTCTGCCCCTCCTTATTGAGCTCTGTCAGCACATCCAGAACATGGTTTGTATTCTGGGAATTCAGAGCTCCCGTAGGCTCATCGGCAAATAAAAGCGCCGGGCTGTTGATGATTCCTCTTACAACTGCCACACGCTGCTGTTCTCCGCCGGAAAGCTGGGTGGGAAACTTATTCCATGCTTCTTTCGCTATATCCACTTTAGAAAGCAGTTCCTTTGCCCTCTCTGCAATTCTCTTTCTGTTTTTGTCCGTTAAAAGTCCGCTGACCATAATGTTGTCAAGGACGCTCATGGTATCGTTTAAATAATTCTGCTGGAATACAAAGCCACAGTGGTTCCTTCTGAATACCGCCAGCTTGTCATTGCTGTATCCCGTAATCTCCTCTCCCATGCACTTAACGCTTCCAAGGGTAGGTTTGTCCATACCTGATAAGGCATAGAGCAGAGTGGATTGGCCGGAGCCTGAGCTTGCCATAATGACTATGAAATTAGTTTTGTTTATTTCGAGATTCATGTTCTTTAACACATGCTTCTGCAGCTTTCCCTGGGAAAAGGTTTTGCATAAATCCTTTGCGGTTAATATTGTTTCCATAATGAATAAATCCTCCGTTTATCTTGCATATTTTTTCCTGCAGTCAATATTCTTTATTTGCGGCAGAATGATTGACTACAATTTACATTATAGAAATTTCTTTATGCAAAATCTTTTAC
>CAZZHJ010000189.1:0-4379 GCA_964653815.1 uncultured Lachnospiraceae bacterium | reverse complement strand
TATAATTTCGGAATCAATGCATTGCTTTTAATCCTGATTACGGTGGCAAGCTGTGTATTTTCCGAATTTGTATTTGATATGATATGCAAAAAGAAAAATTCCATCGGAGATTTTTCGGCGGTGGTAACAGGTGTGCTTTTAGCCCTGAACCTGCCTCCCAATGCACCTTGGTGGATCGGACTGGTAGGCGGCGCTTTTGCTATCGTTGTTGTGAAGATGTTATTCGGAGGTCTGGGACAGAACTTTATGAACCCGGCTTTGGGAGCCAGATGTTTTCTTCTGATTTCTTTTACCTCCATTATGACTAATTTTGACTGTGACGCCTATACAGGTGCAACGCCCCTTGCAGTATTAAAAAGCGGCGGAAACGTAAATGTATTTGATATGGTAGTGGGAAGAACTGCGGGAACCATCGGCGAGACTTCCATGATAGCCATTGTAATCGGAGCATGTTTCCTGATTTTACTGGGAATCATCGATTTGAGGATTCCGGGCAGCTACATTGTAAGCTTTGTCATTTTTGTCTGCCTTTTCGGCGGACACGGTCTTGACTTTAACTATGTGGCGGCGCATCTGGCAGGAGGCGGACTGATGCTGGGCGCATTCTTTATGGCTACGGATTACGTCACAAGGCCCATTACCATTAAAGGGCAGTATTTATACGGCATTCTCTTGGGAGTTTTAACGGGGATTTTCAGAATTTTCGGCGCAGGTGCGGAAGGCGTGTCCTATGCCATTATCTTAGGAAACATTCTGGTTCCCCTGATTGAGAAGATTACACTTCCCAAAGGCTTTGGAAGAGGAGGGGAAAAGATATGAAAAGTATGTTAAAAGAAGCAGCGATTCTATTTGTTATTACCCTGATTTCCGGCTGCCTGCTGGGGCTGGTTTATGATGTGACCAAGGAGCCCATAGAAAAGGCGCAGGCTGCGGCAAAGGAAGAAGCCAGCAAGGAAGTATTTGCTGATGCAGCCTCCTTTGTATTAAGGGAAGATATTGATTCCGAGACTGCAACCGCAGTGGTAACGGAAGCGGGCTTTAAGGTATCCATTGACGAGGTTTCCGAGGCTTTTGATGCAAACGGGACTCTTTTGGGATATGTGATTACCGTAACCGACCATGAAGGTTATGGCGGGGATATCCAGTTTTCCATGGGCATTAGAAATGACGGAACTTTAAATGGCATTTCCATTTTGCAAATTTCAGAAACAGCAGGTCTCGGCATGAAAGCTGATCCGGTATTAAAGGAGCAGTTTGCTGGAAAGAATGCAGAGCAGTTTTCCTATACCAAAACAGGTGCAGCTTCCGAAGACCAGATTGACGCTATTTCCGGAGCGACTATTACCACCAATGCAGTGGTAAACGGTGTGAATGCCGGGCTTACATATTTTCAGACAGAATTGACGGAAGGGGGCAGCGGCAATGAATAAAATAGGCGAAAGATTATATAACGGCATTATCAAAGAAAATCCCACGCTGGTTCTGATGCTTGGCATGTGTCCCACTCTGGCGGTTACAACATCGGCAATTAACGGTCTGGGAATGGGGCTGACCACCACGGTAGTGCTTGCCCTGTCCAACGCGATTATAGCCCTCCTTCGGAAAATCATTCCCGATAAGGTAAGGATTCCTGCGTTTATCGTTATTATCGCTTCCTTTGTTACCATTGTGGAGCTTTTGCTGGAAGGCTTTATTCCTTCCCTTTACAGTGCACTGGGACTTTATATTCCCCTGATCGTGGTAAACTGTATCATTCTGGGAAGAGCGGAAAGCTATGCTTACAAAAACCCCGTAATCCCGTCGTTTTTTGACGGCGTGGGAATGGGCCTTGGCTTTACCTGTTCCTTAACGATCATCGGTCTTGTAAGGGAAATTATCGGAGCGGGAGAAGCCTTCGGTTTTCACATTATGCCTGATTCTTACATACCTGTCAGCATCTTTGTTATGGCTCCCGGCGCATTCTTTGTTCTTGCCATACTGGTTGCCATTCAGAACAAGGTTAAGATTGAAGGAGAGAAAAAGGGCAAGGACATGAGCAAGATCGGTTCCGGATGCAGCGAGGACTGCATGAACTGCGGAGAAACGGGCTGCTCGGCACGGAAGTTCTATGATAATTCCGAAAAAGAAGCGGATGAAGAGAAAAAATCCAAAGCTGAAAAGAAAGTAAAAGTTGAGAAAAAAGAAACGGAACAGCAAGTAAAAGCTGAAGAAGCAGCAATGGAGAAGACAGAAAAAGAAGAAACAGCGGAAACAGAAAAAGCAGCAGAGGAGGTAAGTGCAGATGAGTGAGTTGATTATCATTGCGTTAGGCTCTGCGTTGGTCAGTAACGTGGTTTTAAGCCAGTTTTTAGGCCTGTGTCCCTTCCTTGGGGTATCTAAAAAGACCAATACGGCGGCAGGAATGGGAACGGCGGTTATTTTCGTTATTACCCTTGCATCCTTTGTGGCGGCAATCATTTACAACTATGTGTTGGATCCTTTGGGACTTGATTATTTAAAGACAATTGTCTTTATTCTGGTAATCGCCGCACTGGTTCAGTTTGTGGAAATGTTTTTAAAGAAATTCATGCCTTCCCTGTATGAGGCGCTTGGTGTTTATCTTCCCTTGATTACGACCAACTGCGCTGTTTTGGGTGTGGCATTAAATAACGTACAGGATTCTTACGGCATTCTGAAAAGCGTGGTAAACGGCTTTGCTACGGCGGTGGGCTTTACCATTGCCATTGTGATTCTGGCGGGCATCAGGGAAAAAATCGAATATAACGATATTCCCGCGCCCTTTAAAGGAATGCCTATTGTACTTGTAACTGCGGGACTGATGGCAATCGCATTTTGCGGTTTCTCTGGTTTGTTGTAGGAGGTGTGGCAGATGAATATAAGTGGAATTTTAATTGCTGCCGCTTTGGTAGGCGGAATCGGATTGTTTATCGGTTTGTTTTTAGGCATTGCAGGAATCAAGTTTAAAGTGGAAGTGGATGAAAAGGAAGAGGCTGTTCTGGCGGTGCTTCCCGGTAATAACTGCGGCGGCTGCGGATTTGCGGGCTGCTCAGGGTTAGCGGCTGCTATCGCAAAAGGCGAGGCGGAGGTAGGAACCTGTCCCGTAGGCGGAGAGCCGGTGGCTAAGCAGATTGCGGAGATTATGGGCGTGGATGCAGGCGAAAGCGTGCGTATGATGGCATTTGTGAAATGTCAGGGAGACTGCGGCAAAACCAGCGTAGATTATGATTACAGTGGGGTGGAAGACTGCGGGATGCTCAGCTTTGTTCCAAACGGCGGACCCAAATCCTGTAATCAGGGATGCCTCGGTTACGGAAGCTGTGTGAAGGCATGTCCCTTTGATGCAATCAAGGTAGTGATGGGCGTTGCTGTAGTGGATAAAGAGAAATGTAAAGCCTGCGGCAAATGCGTAGCGGCATGTCCCAAGCATTTGATCGAGCTGATTCCTTATGATTCCAAATATGCGGTAGCATGCAGCAATACGGAAAAAGGCCCTGTGACCATGAAGGCCTGCGAGGTGGGCTGTATAGGCTGTACCCTTTGTGCGAAAAACTGTCCTAAAGAGGCGGTTGCCATCGAAAGCTTTAACGCGCATATTGATCAGGATAAGTGCGTAGGCTGCGGCGCCTGTGCTTCCAAATGCCCGAAAAAGGCAATTGTGGAAGTATAAGCGGGAAAATTATGGCAAAACTAAGAAGGGCACAGCAAAGTCAGAGCCCGAAAGAATAATAAATCGAATTAGTATATAACAAATTAAAGGCAGGTAACAGGTTATGAAGACGGAAAGTGTCTGGGAAAAATATAGCGATAAGCAGTTAAAGGAACTGGAGAAACTCAGTGCTTCCTATAGGAAGTTTCTGGATGCAGGCAAAACGGAACGAGAGTGCGTCGGTGAAATCGTAAACCGGATTGAAGATGCGGGTTATGTGGAACTTGAAAAGGTAGTGAAAGCGGGAAGAAAATTAAAGCCCGGCGATAAGGTATATGCAGTCAATATGGAGAAATCCGTTGTGATGTTCCATATCGGCAAAGCGCCCATAGAGGAAGGCATGAATATTTTAGGGGCTCATATTGATTCCCCCAGGCTGGATGTAAAGCAGAATCCTTTATATGAAGAAGGGGATTTTGCTTATCTGGATACCCACTATTACGGCGGCATCAAAAAGTATCAGTGGGTGGCGATTCCTCTTGCCCTGCACGGCGTCATTGTAAAAAAAGACGGGACAACAGTCATTGTCAATGTAGGCGAGGAAGAAGACGATCCGGTATTCTTTGTTTCTGACCTTCTGATTCATCTTGCTGCAGAGCAAATGGAGAAAAAAGCCAATAAGGTCATTGAGGGAGAAGCCCTTGACATTATTGTAGGCAATAAGCCCTTAAAG
>CAZZHJ010000188.1:3739-4425 GCA_964653815.1 uncultured Lachnospiraceae bacterium | reverse complement strand
GATCCTTACACGGAGGCGGATCTGGCATACTATACCAATGGGCGCGCAGATCAGGAACAGAATGATCCCGATATCCGGCCTGCCATTTCCGGCAGTGTGGAAAATATGGAACAATATGAAACTATTATAATCGGGTATCCCATATGGCATGGGCAGGCACCCCGGATTATCAGCACTTTTTTAGAGAGCTATGATTTTTCCGGTAAGACGATTGTGCCGTTCTGTACTTCCCATAGCAGCGGATTAGGCTCCAGTGCCAATAATCTGCATGCGCTTTGTCCGGATTCTACAAGATGGGGACAGGGCAGGAGATTTGAGGCCGGGACTTCCAAAGATGTGATAGAAGAATGGCTTGAAAGCGAGGGTATAAAATAATAATTGTCAGTAGAGGGATAGCTGCATATACAGGATAAAGAGAAGTTCTGATAACTGATATAATTTAAAATGAAGATATTTTACAAGACATATAAAATTTTTTGCCTTACAATAGATACAGCAGGGAGAGAGGGACATGAGGAAAGAGGTAAGGACGGTTGTATATGATGAGGAACTGAGGCTGGAAGCATACCGTTTTGAAGGAATGAAACAGCCCTTCCCTAATCATTTCCATGAATATTATGTCTTGGGATTTGTGGAAGGCGGACAGAGGACGCTTTCCTGCAAAAATCAGGAATATTCTATTGAAA
>CAZZHJ010000188.1:429-3729 GCA_964653815.1 uncultured Lachnospiraceae bacterium | reverse complement strand
CTCCTTTTCCATTGAAAAGGGAGACATTGTGCTGTTTCATCCGGGAGATAACCATGGATGTGTGCAAGCTGACGGCGGAGATTTTGACTACAGGGGTTTTCATATTTCAAAAGAGACCATGACTGATCTGACAGAGGAAATTACGGGAAAGAGGGAACTGCCCGGGTTTTCACAAAACGTCATTCACAACCGGGAGGCGGCAGAGTATATGCGCCTCCTTCATGAAATGGTAATGGAAGGAACAGGCGGTTTTGGAAGGGAAGAAGTGCTGCTGTTGTTAATATCCACGCTTCTGGAGAAATACGGACAGCCCTTTGAAAGCTGTATTCCCGAGTGCAGGGAGGAAATTGAGAAAGCATGTGCTTACATGGAACAGCACTTTGCAGGGCATATTTATCTGGATCAGATCTGCCGCTATGCGGGTCTTAGCAAATCCACGCTGCTTCGGGCATTTACAAAAGAAAAAGGCATTACACCATATCGCTATCTGGAAACAATCCGTATTAATGCAGCAAAAAAAATGCTGAAAGAAGGAGAGGTCCCTTCCGCAGTCGCTATGGAGACGGGCTTCAGTGACCAGAGTCATTTTACCAATTATTTTAACAGTGTCATAGGCCTTGCCCCCGGCATGTACCGTGAAATATTCTCTCAGAAAAATAAGGATGAAGAGCGACATGAAGCATAAAGAAACAATGGGACATCTGGCAGCTTTTTTTACGGTCGCCATATGGGGAACTACTTTTATTTCCACTAAAATATTATTAAGGGATTTCCAGCCTCTGGAAATTTTGTTCTTTCGTTTTATCATAGGATTTCTGGTGTTAGCAATGGCAAATCCCCACAGGCTGAAGAGTACGGGCTTCCGACAGGAAGCGGTGTTTATGGCGGCGGGATTGTGCGGAATCTGTCTCTACTATCTTTTTGAAAATATTGCCCTTACCTATACCATGGCATCCAATGTGGGGATTATTACATCGGTTGCACCGTTTTTTACGGCGATACTGGCTCATTTCCTGATGAAATCAGAGGAAAAGCTGCAGTTTAGGTTTTTCCTTGGATTTGCTGCGGCAATGGCGGGCATTTTTCTCATCAGCTTTAACGGAGCGAAGCTTTCTTTAAACCCCACAGGGGATTTTCTGGCGCTTTTGGCAGCTTTTATCTGGGGGTGTTACTCTATCCTTACCAGAAAAATCAGCAGCTTTGGTTATCCTGTTATTCTTACCACAAGAAGGACTTTCTTTTACGGTATTCTTTTTATGGTACCGGCTCTGTTTTTTCTGGATTTTAAGCCGGATTTGTCATGTTTGACCAATGTATCAAATCTGTTTCAGATTTTCTATCTGGGATTGGGAGCCTCCGCCCTTTGTTTTGTTACATGGAATTTTGCGGTAAAGGTATTAGGAGCGGTAAAGACCAGCGTTTACATTTACATGGTTCCCGTTATTACAGTTGTCACTTCCTTTCTGATACTGAAAGAGAAGATAACTCCCTTGTCAGGGGCGGGCACATTGCTTGCCTTGTCAGGCCTGATTATCTCTGAATATAAGGGAAAAGGAGAAAAAACACATGGATTTACAGAATGAAAAATGCGTTATGATCATCGATGAAAGTCTGCCCCTCGGCATCATTGCCAATACGGCGGCCATTATGGGAATTACTCTCGGGAAGGAAATGCCGGAGGTGGTAGGAGAGGATGTATTTGACAAATCGGGCAGCAGGCATTTGGGTATTATTGAATTTCCGGTTCCTATCCTAAAGGGAAATGAAGAAACCATCAAGGCGGTCAGGGAAAAGCTCTATGAGCCGGAATTTTCGGATTTGTCAGTTGTGGATTTTTCAGATCTGGCACAGAGCTGTAAAACCTATGAGGAATTCGTAAGCAGGATGAAACTGGCGTCGGAAAAGGAGTTGAACTATTTCGGCATTGCAATCTGCGGCGCTAAAAAGAAGGTCAATAAGCTGACGGGGAGTATGCCGCTGCTACGGTAGATTTAGGCCTCAAATGGCAATGCCTTTAAACACTTCATCTGTAAACGCATCTACGATGTATTGTCTCATTTTATCGTACTCCTTATCTAAAAATGTGGGTTATCGGTTAAATTGTAATTTATGCAAGTTCCCTATCCATCGTATTAATAAAAGACTCCAGTGAATCTGCTTCATAAAACATGTCATCTTCATCCATGCTGCAGGAATCAACAGCATAATATAATTCCTTTTTAGAATCATAACCGAACAGCATTCCTCCGCCATCTGTTCCAAAGATGAAAAAGTCCGGAAGATATTTGGATATTTCATAATCATTATTATAATCAATCAGTTCTTCCAGTTTATATAAGCGCATATAAAGATTTTCTCCCACAGCACCTTCTCCGCCATTGTGCTCGCTCATAAAGTTTAAATAATCTTTTGGAAGTTGTACTCCATTAATTTCCTTAATTGCATATTTGGCTGCTTCATTAAATTCAAATTCACTAAACATTTCATTCATTAGGATTGCCCTCCCCACGATTCTATCCTGTCATTATAGCACAATCTGTTTTTAACAAGAATACAATTCAAATATTTTAACTAAACAATGCCTGTGAGAAATTTACATTTTTTTATCAAACCTTGTGGTAAGATGCCGGTATGTGATACAATGTACTATGTATCATATGCCGAATGTGTACATATAAAAAGAGTAACAGCATGTACGCCGTCAGTCAGTTTTTTTGCAGGCGCAGGCTGTTTCAAAAGAAATATAACTTACATAGAAAAGAGGGAGAGTTTATGGGAGCAAGAGGGACTTTCACAGGCGGAATCCACCCTTATGACGGCAAAGACTTAAGCAAGGATAAGCCCATTAAGGACATACTGCCCAAGGGAGACTTGGTTTATCCGCTGTCTCAGCATATCGGTGCGCCGGCGGTTCCGGTGGTAAAAAAAGGAGACCATGTGCTGACCGGACAAAAAATTGCCGATGCTGCCGGCTTTGTTTCTGCGCCGATTTATGCAACGGTTTCCGGTACGGTAAAGGCAATCGAGCCAAGGCGTGTTACCGTGGGGGATAATGTCAATGCCATTGTCATTGAAAACGATGGTAAATACGAGGAAGTGGATTACGGGGAATGTAAGCCTTTGGAAGAACTGACAAAGGAAGAAATTGTCAAAAAGGTTCAGGAGGCAGGCGTTGTCGGTATGGGTGGCGCAGGATTCCCTACCCACGTAAAGCTGTCGCCCAAGGAGCCGGACAAGATAGAGTATGTAATCGCTAACTGTGCGGAATGTGAACCCTATCTGACTTCTGATTACCGCAGG
>CAZZHJ010000188.1:0-419 GCA_964653815.1 uncultured Lachnospiraceae bacterium | reverse complement strand
GAAGAGCTCTAAAAGGTAATCGACGGCCTGAAATGCGTTCTTGCTCTTTTTGATAATGCCAAGGGAATTATGGCAGTGGAGGATAACAAGCCGGACTGCGTTCAGATATTAAAGGAACTGACCAAGGATGAGCCGAGGATAACCGTTAAGGCGTTAAAGACCAAATATCCTCAGGGAGCGGAGCGTCAGTTGATTTATGCTGCCACGGGAAGGGCAATCAATTCCGATATGCTTCCTGCAGACGCAGGGTGTATCGTGGACAATGTGGATACCCTGGTTGCCATTAACAGCGCTGTCAGGGAAAACAAGCCCTTGATGTATCGCATCGTTACGGTTACGGGGGATGCTATTGCGGACCCAAGGAATTTCAGGGTGCGTATCGGCACCAATTACCACGAGCTTATAGATGAGGCAGGCGG
>CAZZHJ010000187.1:0-4521 GCA_964653815.1 uncultured Lachnospiraceae bacterium | reverse complement strand
AAATAAAAGAAGTCTCCGATGAGAAAACTCCTGACGGCGCTTCAAAAGAGCTGGAAAAGCAGATTTTGGATAAAGAGGGTAAACGTATCTTGAAGGCTTTGGATGAAAACGGTTATTTGATTGCACTTGCCATTGAAGGGAAGCAATATGACTCGGTAGCCTTTGCAAAACATATGGATGGACTTGCTGTTTCGGGGAAAAGTCATATCCAGTTCATTATAGGAGGGTCTCTTGGACTGTCGGAAGAAGTGTTGTCCAAAGCGGATGAAAAGCTGAGTTTTTCCAAAATGACATTTCCCCACCAACTTATGCGGGTGGTTTTGCTGGAACAAATTTACAGAGGTTTCCGGATTAACACCAATGCTCCGTATCACAAATAAATGAATAGGCAATTGCCTGTATAAAAAGTAAAGGGTGAGAAGATGTTAAAAAAGATTGCTATAATTTCAGATACCCACGGGCTTCTCAGAGAAGATGTGGTAAATATCCTGAAAACATGCGATGTAATTCTCCATGGCGGGGACGTGGACAATGAACAGGTTTACCAGAAATTGCAGGAGCTTGGCAAACTGTATGCAGTCAGAGGCAACAATGATTTTTACTGGGCGGAAGCACTTCCTTATGAATTGGAGCAAGAACTGTATGGAATTCGTTTTTATATGATTCATGACAAATCCATGATCTCTTATGAAAAGGAACAAAGGGCGGATGTAATTATATACGGACATTCTCACCAGTATGAAATGCACCGGAAGGAAGAAAAAATCTATATAAACCCCGGAAGCTGCGGAAGGGAAAGATTTAGGCTGCCCATTACCATGGCAATTTTGTTTTTGGATACGGAAACAAAAGAAATAAGTATTGAGCGAATTGAGTTTACTAAAAAGCAACAGGAGCCTCAACCCCTCAACATGAAAAAAACCATTAATGGCGTTTTAAAGGATATGAGGAAGGGCAAAAAAATAAGCGATATAGCCCTGCGAAATCATATTTCCATAGAACTGACAGAGCAAATATGCCGCATTTATGTGACTCATCCCGGCGTGGATGCGGAAGGCATACTGAATAAGATGGAGGTATCTGCTCTATATCCCTAAAGCAGGGATAATTGCCAGATTTCTTTTATAGAAGGTACTTAATTTTTTGAAAGTAATATGTTATGATTAACTTACGCAAAAAGGCAGAGAGTTGTTGACGAGCGAAGCGAGGGCTGTAATTTGCCAATATACTATGTAAGATAAGGATAAAGGTGATAGTTATGATGGATATATCATTCTCAGACGTAAAAGTTCACAACGAAATCGAGTTTTGTACAGTATGGGATCCGGAGATTAAAATGAAAATCGAAAGGGCCTTCCTGAACAACAGAATTTCCTATTATGAGAAATGGGAAGATATATCCTTATTGGGCAGATTATTCGGCGATAAAGGGCGCACCCAGTGTACCCTGTGTATTAACAGTATGCAGGTAGATAAAGCAAATGAGTTGTTAGATTCTCTTCACCTGGACAAGTCACAGGTTGAAATGGTTATGAAAAGAGTGGAACGCACGTATTTTTAGGAGGTAGCTGGTGGAAGAAAAAAGATTTGCCCTGTTAATTGATTCCGATAATGTTTCGGCGGAATATGTGCAGAAGATATTGGACGAGTTGACCAAATATGGAAGTGTAACGATTAAAAGGATTTACGGAGACTGGACCAGAAGCAACAGCAACAAGTGGAAAACGGTACTGTTATCCAACTCCATACAGCCTATGCAGCAGTTTGCCTATACCAATGGCAAGAATGCAACGGATTCCTTTATGATTATTGACGCCATGGACATTTTATATTCGGATAATGTGGAAGGTTTTTGCCTGGTTACCAGTGACAGCGATTTTACGAGACTGGCATGCAGGCTCCGTGAAGCCGGTAAAAATGTGATCGGTATGGGTGAAACAAAGACGCCGGAAGCCTTTGTAAGCGCCTGCGACCGTTTTATATATTTGAATAATATTTCGGGAAAAGAAGAGGATGACAAAGAGAAACAGCATGTCAGATCTATAAAGGATATCGAAAAAGCGATTCTGGAAATTCTGGATGATAACGAAGATGCGGGCAAACCTATGACCAATATCGGGGAAGTAGGAAGCCGTCTTTCTAAAAAGTATCCGGACTTTGATGTACGTAATTACGGCTATACCAAGTTTTCTACATTTTGTGAGGGATTAAAGTCGGTTAAGATACACAGGAATAACAATATCATCTCTTTGCTTGCGGCATCCAAGCAGTCTGTGGACATAGAACAGATTATTATAAAGACCATCAATGGTGCGGGCGGAAAAATAGAACTGGGTCTCTTATCCCAGGAATTAAAAAGAAAAGTCCCGGATTTTTCCGTGAAAAATTATGGTTTTTCCCAATTTAAAAAATTTGTTTTGAGCTTTTCTTCTTTGGAATTAAAACAGACAAAAAAACCAGTACCAGTTTTGTCAAAATTGTACATAAATGAGGAAACTATCTATGAGAATGTATGATTTGATCATGAAAAAAAGAAACGGCGGCACATTAAGCCATGAAGAAATCCGGTTTATGATAAGCCGCTATACAGAGGGGCAGCTGCCTGACTATCAAATGTCTGCCATGATGATGGCGATATATTTTCAGGGGATGAATGAGGAAGAAACCCTTAATCTTACCATGGAGATGGCGCAAAGCGGGGAGATGCTGGATTTATCTTCCATACATGGGATTAAAGTGGATAAACACAGCACTGGAGGCGTAGGAGATAAAACTTCACTGGCTCTTGCACCCATGGTTGCGGCCTGCGGTATTCCGGTTGCAAAAATGAGCGGCAGAGGACTGGGACATACAGGTGGGACTATTGATAAGTTGGAAAGCTTTCCCGGATTTTCCACATCCATAAGCAGCAGACAGTTTATAGATCAGGTCAATAACATAGGGATTGCCATTATGGGGCAGACAAGCGATCTGGCTCCTGCGGATAAAAAGCTGTATGCTCTGCGTGATGTGACGGCAACTGTGGACAATATGTCTTTGATAGCCAGTTCCATTATGAGCAAAAAGCTGGCTTCCGGAGCGGATGCCATTATACTGGATGTGAAGACCGGCAGTGGCGCATTTATGAAGAAGGAAGAGGACGCATTTGCTCTTGCTAGAGAAATGGTACGCATCGGAAAAGGCGCAGGCAGGCATACGGCTGCGGTAATATCTGATATGGACCAGCCCTTAGGCTTTGCGGTAGGAAATGCACTTGAGGTAAGGGAAGCTATTGATACCCTTATGGGAAAAGGACCAAAAGATTTTACAGAGCTTTGTTTAACCCTTGGAGCAGAAATGATTATAGCGGGAGGCAGGGCTGATTCCGTGGGAACGGCGAAAGAGATGCTTGTCGAAAAGATAGAGAATGGGGAAGCCCTTACAAAGCTTGCTGAATTTGTAAAAGCCCAGCATGGCGACAGCGCTTATGTGTATGAGCCTGACAGGCTTCCGGAAGCCGGTATTATGAAAGAAGTAAAGGCAGAAAATGACGGCTGGATAACCCATATTGACTGTGATGAAGTGGGCATTTGCTCATTGATTTTAGGCGGCGGCAGGGAAACAAAAGAAAGTGAAATTGATTTAAGCGTAGGGCTTGTGCTGTCAAAAAAGGTGGGGGATTCGGTTAAAACCGGCGATACCCTTGTGAAAATTTACGGTAATGATGAGAATAAAATAAAAGAGGCGGCGGAAAAATACCGAAAGGCCTGTCATATGGGCAATACGCCTGTAGAATGTCAGCCTTTTATCAAAGGTATTATTCGGGATTAATGCTCATATACTTTATCATGGGCAGATTAAAAAAAAGTAAAAACAAGATTATCCAGGCAGCGAAAGAGCAGATGACAGATACCCTGAAACTACCAAAGGAGCTGGTAAACGGAGACAGTATTATTACCATGAGGGGGCTTTGTGAAGTCTTTGTGGAAAATTACCGTGGGATTCTCGAATGCTCGGAAACGTTAATCTGGATATCCACGAAAAATTTCAGACTGTGTATTGAAGGCAGAAATCTGAATGTGGCTTATTACAATAATGATGAAATGAAAGTGACCGGAACAATAGAACATATTTCATTTATGGAGTGATTTGCAGATGCTTTCAATCATTAGATTCCTTCGGGGATATGTAAAAGTATATCTTACAGGATTTTCGCCGGAAAGATTTATGAATTTATGCAATAATCATCATATTGAACTATGGGATGTGGAACCGGAGAAAGACGGATATACATTTTATATGTATGTGGACGGGTTTTTTTCCTGTAAGGAGTTTTTACGAAAAACGAAGACAAAGGTAGTGGTCAGAAATAAGCTGGGGCTGCCTTTTTTAATGTTCCGCTACAGAAAAAGAAAATTGTTTTTTGTGGGGCTTTTAGGGTGTTTCTTCGCTTTGTTTCTTGCCACCAGATTTATCTGGGCCTTTGAGATTTCAGGGAACAGACAGTTTACGGATGATATGTTCATGAGTTTTCTGGAATCC
>CAZZHJ010000186.1:0-4523 GCA_964653815.1 uncultured Lachnospiraceae bacterium | reverse complement strand
TTACCACACCGGATACATTTTTCGGGGTCGATATGGGAATGACCGTCTACCATACTGATGGCCCCTCTGGGGCAGACCTCCTGACAGGGATGAGCCGTACAGCCCATACAGCGGTCCGTTACCCGGTAATCATTCTCGGGACATTTATTACATGCGGAAGGAATGACCTGCATAAGAGGCGGCTCATAATACTTTTCCGCAATATTGCTCTCTTCCACACCTGCCGATACATGTACAGGCGCGTCCTCGGGACGAAGGGACATTCCCATGGCAAGCCTTACACGCTCCCTGACAATGGCTCTCTCCCTGTATATATCATCTCTGCTGTCCGGGTCCACAGAATCCACGATCAGATAAGGAAGCGCTTCCATATCATCTGTCAGATTGGTGGAATTATATGCCAGATTGGCAATTTCCTTAAAAATTCTCTTTCTGGATTTTCGGACTTCGGTATCGATACCTCTCATAGGATTCCTCCCTGATTCTGAATAAAACCAACATTCATATTACCTTATTACAATCGCTAATATTTTGACATATTTAAAAGATAAAGTCAACAACCACCCATCACATGAACAGGGAACCAACCTGAAAGACCAGAACTGATGCCGCATATGCCAAAAGCAGCTGGAACATTACCATTTTCAGGGTAAATTTCATGGAACCGCTTTCCTTTTTTATGGTTCCAATTGTAGCCGCACAGGGTATATACAGCAAGCAGAACAGCATCAGGCAGAATGCATTTAAAGGTCCGAAGCCCGGAATGCTGCTTCTGATATTTGCAAGGATCAAAGACATTCCTTCCGGCGAATTGGCATTGGTAATGCCGAACAATACCGCAAAGCTGGAAACCACCACTTCTTTTGCGGAAATGCCGGAAATCAGCGCCACGCCTATCTGCCACATACCAAGTCCCGCCGGCCGCAGAACGGGCACCATAAAGTGTCCGATCATGGCCCCGAAACTGTCCGCCGGGTCCTCTACCATGCCGCTCATACCAAAGTTTAATACAAACCAAATAATGATGGAAGCAATCAAAATCGTTGTTCCCGCCTTAGTCAAATAATCGGAAATCTTATTCCACACATAAATCCTGATAGTCTTGACATTGGGCTTTTTGTACTCCGGCAGTTCAATCAACAAAGATTCATTGTTTGTACCCTTATCAAAAAGGTTGATTATCCTGGCAATCAGGATTGCCACAATCAATCCGATCACATACATGGAGAAACATGCCACCGGCGCCGCTTTGCCAAAGAAAATATCCGCGAATAATACATATATGGGCAGCCTTGCGGAACAGGACATAAAAGGCGTTACAAACATAGTCTTACGCCTGTCCTTTTCGGTTTCCAGGGCCCTTGTAGCCATAAGCGCCGGCACAGTACATCCAAAACCGAGAATCATCGGTAAAAAAGCCTTACCTGATAATCCCGCCTTCCCCATAATACCGTCCATGACATAGGCAACCCTTGCCATGTAACCGCTGTCTTCCAAAATAGCCAACGCCAGAAACAGAATAAGGATATTTGGAATAAATGTTAAAATACCTCCCACTCCCGCAATAATGCCGTCGCATACCAATGAAATCATCCAGTCTGCAGTATGAATCGTCAAAAGCCCGTCATGGACTATAGCGGAAAAATCATCCAGCAGTACTTCAAATACAGCCTTCAGACTATCCCCTACGGCAAATGTCAGAATAAACACAAGTGCAATAATACACAAAAAAATGGGAACTCCCCAGAAGGGATGGGTCAATATGCGGTCCACTCTGTCCGTCATAGCGGCTTTTTCCTGTTTGTGGAACAAAACCTCATCCACGACTTCGTCTATATATTTATATTTCTGCCTGATAATCTCTTTTTCGTAATTCTTATCCGCCACATTCAGAATATTGACGGGGTGGTCCTCCCTTACATCTTCATCCCATTCCAGAAGCTTGATGGCATGCCATCTCCTGCTGGAATGCTCCGGATATCTGGCTTCCATAATCACTTCCAGCTTGGCAATCTTTTCTTCAATTTTTTCGGAATAGTTCAGCACATGACCGGTGGGACCTTCCAGATGATGATGTACCGCTGCATGGAGCAGAATGTCCAGCCCTTCATTTTTGGCAGCCGACACCGGTACCACGGGAATATCACCCAACAGCTCCGGCAGCCTGTGAAGGTCAATTTCCATTCCCCTGTCCCTGACAATGTCCATCATATTCAGCGCCAGGACAACGGGCTTTCCCAGTTCTAAAAGCTGCAGGGTCAAATACAAATTTCTTTCCAAATTGGATGCGTCAACTACATTGATGATTACATCAATATCATCATCCATAATACATTTTCTGGTAACCTTTTCCTCTATGGTATAGCAGGTTAGCGCATAGATTCCGGGAGTATCCACAATGGTAAGATGATAATCCTTATATACGGCTTCCCCGCTGATTTTCTCTACCGTTACCCCGGGCCAATTGGCTACCTTTAATCTGCTTCCGGTAATCGCATTAAATAAAGTCGTTTTTCCGCAGTTGGGATTCCCCACAAAAGCGGCACGAATCTCTTTTTCGCTCATGCCTTACACTCCTTTACTTCTATGGATTTAGCAATGTGCTTTCCCAAAGCGAGCCTTGTTCCCCGTACCTTTATGATCATTGCCCCGTGCTTCTTTTTCGTCATCATATGAATGACAGTTTTATCGTTCAACCCCAAAGCTTCTAAACGCCTTGCAATATTGTTCTCCACATAAATCCCGGAAATCTCATAATTCTTTCCGGCAGTTCCTTCGTATAGTGTCATAAAGCATTCCTTCTTTTTAAACAGCAAAACTACCAGGCAATATTGCCTGGTAGTCCTTATCTCTTCTTTATTAGAAAATACTAACCAGTTTCTTTTTCTCTGCTATATATTCTTCTTCGCTCAAAATACCGTTGTCACGTAGCACTTTCAGTTTTTTGATCTTTGTCTCGAATTCGGATAAATCATCAGCCATACCTGACAATGCAACCGTATCGAAGTTTTCTTCCTTTTCCGCTGCCGGCAATGGTGCAGCTGTTACCGGTTTGGGCGCCTGTGTATAGGAAACTGCAGATGCCGTTGCCCCTACTGAAGCTGTTGAAGGCGCACTTGTCGGAGCCGGTGCAAGTCCCTTCTGCTGACGAATACGTTCTGTTAATGTCGCAGCCTTTGTCTTGGCATCATTAATAGAAGAAGAAAAGCCCGCCATATCATCAAGACCCGGAAGATATAAATATCTTGTAAACTTGGTATCAGGATTCTCAACAGTAACCATAACCGCTTTCTTCCCGGAATATGTTGTCTCCTCAATCTTCTTTACGTTCATCAGATAATGAGACACATTATCTATTCTTGTATTCAATGCCTTAGGATTATCGGACATAGGGAGACGACCACTAATACGCAGATTAGAAACTGCTACTCTTAAATCCTCACTCTTTCCGATTATACCGGCTTTAAAAGACCACTCCTTTTGAAATATAATTTTTTCAAGTCTGATACACTGGTTACATACTTCACCAGCTGATTCGCCACCGCAGATTAAACATTTCATAAGTATTCACTCCTATATTTATTTTCTTATATATAATTATAAATGTTATGATTTAACTACTAGCTATATTATAATAAGTCAGCAAAATTTTATAAACACCTATCTTGCACTTTATTTTTAATCATAAAGTGTTAAACCATTTAGTATTATATATTCCACTTAGAAAAATTTTATCACATTAGTATAAAATATGCAAGGAGTTTTTGGAGTTATTTGTATGATATGTATTGTAAATAAAACATGAGATTTTGCAGATAATTTAATTTTCCTATTGCAAAAAGAAGAAAAAAGTATATAATATGAATGCAATTTAATAAACAATAGTTAAACGCAATGATTGGAACCAGTAATATCACATAACAAGTCGGACAGAGAGCAGCCGGATGCTGAGAGGCGCATGATTTGGTGATATGAATACATCCATGAGCGGCGTGTCGAATACCTGGTTGAAGCATTTTGGATTCATCGGCGGAGCTGGCGGTACTGATCGAAGTATTCTCATACTCCGGCAGATCCGGCGGCACTGGCTTTGTATATCAGGTTAGTAGGTCACGACGGCAGACACCGTTATATGTCCAGGGTATCGGGAAATGAGATCGGTTTCCCCGTACCTGATGAGGTGCGCAATGCGAATTGCGCATAAATGAAAGGTGGTAACACGAGAGATTCGTCCTTTTTGGGATGGATCTTTTTTTATTTTATAAAATTTTCAGGAGGTAATTAATATGCTGTTCAAAATTGAAAACGAGATCATGGAGACAGGCGTATACACTTGCGCTGTGGCGGTCAGGGGGCTTGACAATACTTGCCTTCAGGAAAAGATCAGTACCATGCTGCAGGAAGAGGTGCAAAAAGCCTGTTCCGAAACAGAGCATACTCCGGTCAGGGAGATGGAAGCGTTAAAGCCGTATCGGGATGCCATGTGCAGGCTGGGTATAAATTCCAATAAATATCCTTGTTCC
>CAZZHJ010000185.1:0-4558 GCA_964653815.1 uncultured Lachnospiraceae bacterium | reverse complement strand
ATGATTGATATCAGTCCGCCAGAAGCAAGCCTTATTAATCTGGCGGAATTTAAGGAACCGTCTGAGATTGCTTCATTTTTGGAAGGTGTTTTCGTAAAGGTTGCCTTTAGGATGCAGATTGATGAATTGGTTGACAGTACGATCATGCAGTTATATCCTATTGAATTTGCCAAATCCCTGTATACGGTATTTATCGAAAATCAGGGAGGCGGGGCAGAAGCTCCGGCGGAAGAACCGCCTAAGAGCGAGCCGCAGCCCTATACGCCGCCTACGGTAGAGGCACCGGCGCCTGCGCCTGCACCTGTACCGGATCAGATGGGTGCAATGCCGCAGATGGGTATGCCGCAAATGGGAATGCCCCAAATGGCAATGCCGCAGATGGGAATGCCTCCGATGAACTACGGAATGCCACAGCCGGCAAGCATGAATATCCAGCCGGCACAGTTCCAATCCTTCAATCAGGATTTCGGGGCTATACCTAGTCAGGAAAATATTGGCCTGATTATGGATGTGCCATTGGAAGTGACTGTGGAGTTGGGCAGGACCAAAAAGTCCATTGCGGAAATTCTGGATTTTTCACCAGGAACGATTATCGAGTTAAACAAAATAGCAGGTGAGCCTATTGATGTCTTGGTAAATGGCAAGTTTGTTGCCAAGGGAGAGGTAGTTGTAATCGAGGAAAGCTTTGGTATTAGAGTAACGGAAATAATTAACAATAAGGGAGTTTAGGAGAAAGAAAATGGCGAAAAATATTTTAATTTGTGATGATGCAGCGTTCATGCGGATGATGATTAAGGACATTTTAACCAAGAACGGGTACAATGTGGCAGGCGAGGCCGAAAACGGTGCAAAGGCTGTTGAAAAGTACAACGAACTGAAACCGGACCTTGTATTGATGGATATTACCATGCCGGAGATGGATGGTATTCAGGCGTTAAAGCAGATTAAATCCGGCGATCCCGGAGCAATGGTTATTATGTGTTCCGCTATGGGTCAGCAGGCGATGGTAATTGAGTCGATTCAGGCAGGAGCAAAGGATTTCATTGTAAAGCCTTTCCAGGCTGACCGTGTTTTGGAAGCGGTTAAGAAAGTAGTCGGCTGATGTTACTTACCATAGTCTCTAAAATAGACTCTTTTGTACAGCTTATAACAGTACTGATACTGTTTGTGTTTGTGCTGGGCATTACCTGGTTGGTCACAAGGTACATCGCGGGATTTCAGAAGGGTAAGATGCAGGGAAACAATTTTGAGGCAATTGATTCCTTGCGAATTTCCCAGAATAAGTATATCCAGATTCTCCGCATAGGGAATCATTATGTGGCGATTGCTGTCTGTAAGGATACTGTTACGGTTTTAGCGGAACTGGATAAGGATGAGATTGTGAGTCCTGAGGATTTTACGCCCGGAATGCCGGTGCAGTTTGAGGAATTTTTGGACAGGGCGAAGAGCCTTATAAAAAAAGCTGATACAAAGAAGACAGCAGATAAGCAGGAAAAAGATGACTGGAATAATGAATAAAAAATGTGTTTTTCGGCTTTTTATATTTGCGGTATTGTTGTGCGGCATGTTTTTGTGTACGGCTGTACAGGTTTCTGCAGCAAGCGTTGATACTGCTTTGACTTCTTCTTCGGAAGCAGGAGAAGAAGAGAACAGGACTAATATCCGTGAACCGGGCAGCTCGGAAGATGCCGATGAACTGGGTGAATTGAATATTGCTAATAATTTAACCGTTGCTTATAATAATGGGAATGGATCTGTTGCAGGCGCTTTAAGGGTTATGTTGATTCTGACAGGCATTGCACTGGCACCTATTCTCATTATTTGTTTAACGTCTTTTACCAGAATACTGATTGTCCTGCACTTTACAAGAGCGGCGCTCAATACCCAGACGGCGCCCCCTAACCAGGTGCTGCTGGCATTATCGCTGTTTTTGACATTTTTCATTATGCAGCCGGTTATTACGGAAATTAACGAAACGGCATTAAAGCCTTTTGAAGCAGGGGAAATCACCCAGGAAGAGGCTTTAGAGATTGGCATCAAGCCTTTGAGGACCTTTATGGCCGGACAGACTATGAGCAAGGATGCCAAGGTGTTTTGCGAAATCGGCGGATATGAATGGACAGGGAAGCTGGATGATGTGCCTACTAGCGTACTGATTCCAAGCTTTATGGTAAGCGAACTGAGGACGGCGTTTATTATTGGGTTTGTTATTTATATACCATTTATTGTAATAGACATGGTTGTGGCGTCGGCCCTTATGAGTATGGGTATGATGATGCTGCCGCCGACTACGATCTCCATGCCGTTTAAGATTCTGCTGTTTGTGCTGGCAGATGGCTGGAACCTGATTATCGTAGAACTTGTAAGGACCTTTTACTGACCTGCCCCGGTAAATGACTAGGCGGGCTGACAGGAGAGAAATGCAACAGAAAGGAAGGCGGAAGGAATGTCTGTTGATACTGTGGTACAGATTGCCAATCAGGCTCTGTTCTTAATTATTAAAACTGCTGCACCTGTTCTTTTGGTTTCTTTGATTATTGGTTTGATTATCAGTATTTTTCAGACGGTTACTTCTATCCAGGAGCAGACATTGACCTTTGTTCCAAAGATTGTGGGGGTATTCCTTACCCTAATGCTGATAGGGGCTTGGATGCTTAACAATCTCAGCGGGTTTATGACAGATTTATGGACGAATTTTACCAGATATATTAGGTGAGCCTATGATTGATTATACTTTTTCGATGTATGAGATGGAATTTTATCTTCTGATTTTTGTTAGAGTGACATGTTTCATTTTTACAGCTCCCTTTTTTAGTTTGAATAATACCCCAAAGAGGGTAAAAGTTGTTTTGGGAATATTTGTGGCTTATTTGCTTTATGGAAATGTAGTCCCCCATGAAAGGCTTGTATATGAAACCGTTTTTGAATATTCGGTTATCGTGATGAAAGAAGCTGTTGCCGGGCTTTCCATTGGTTTGTCGGCAGGTATATGCAATTCTATTATCCTTTTTGCAGGGAGGCTGACTGATATGGAAATCGGTCTGGCAATGGCCAGCGAATATGATCCTACTACAAGGGAAAATACCAGTGTCAGCGGACTTTTTTACCAGTATATTGTGCTGCTGATATTGGTAGTTACGGATATGCACCATTTCCTGCTTCGAGCATTGGCGGAAACTTTTGTGTTGATTCCTGTAAACGGTGTAGTCTTAGACGGAGACAGACTGCTAAAATCCATTGTTTCTTTTGCCAGCGATTATATCTCTATCGGATTCAAGATTTGTTTGCCCATATTTTGTGTATTGCTGATTACGAATTGCGTTCTGGGCATTATGGCAAAGGTCGCGCCTCAGATGAATATGTTTGCGGTAGGTATGCAGATTAAACTCTTAATGGGGCTTGGTGTTATGTTTTTTACTGTTGGTATGCTTCCGTATGTTTCCGATTATATCTACACGGAGATGAAAACCATGATGGTATCTTTTGTGGAGGCGATGATGGCATGATTGCATATAATCTGCAGTTTTTTGCGAAAGAAGGTCCCGGCGGGGAAAAAACAGAAGAACCTACAAGTAAGAAACTGGAAGATGCGAGGAAGGAAGGCCAGGTGGCAAAAAGCAAGGAAATTGCCAATGCAACCGGTTTAATTGCCTTGTTTTTAATATTGAAATTCGGCCTTGGGTTTATGGGCAACATTTTTTTGGAGATATTTTCCTATATCTATAGTAAAATCCCTGAGGCTATTAAAATGGCAAACGGATATGTTCCTGTAAATGCCTATTATGCACTGATTGGGTCGTCTATGCTCAGGATGGCGATTGCGGTAGCGCCCTTTTTTATACTGGGATTTTTAGTTGCATTTTTGTCCGATTATGTCCAGGTTAAATGGAAGGTAACAGCAAAACCTTTGCAGCCCAAATTAAGCAAGATCAGTCCGGTAAACGGATTTAAGCGGATTTTCTCGGCACAGTCATTGATAGAACTTCTTAAATCAATTGCTAAGGTGCTGTTGATTGGCTGGGTAGCTTATGATACCTTTAAGAAGAATTATGATATCATTTATCTGATGTTTAATATGCCCCTCTGGCAGGGAGTCCAGGCGGCGGGAAATCTGGCAATTAACTTTGGTTTAAAATGTTCTTTTATTTATATTGTTATTGCTTTGTTGGATTTCTGGTATCAGAAAAGGAAATTCCGCAAGGACCAGATGATGACAAAGCAGGAAGTAAAAGATGAATATAAGCAGACGGAAGGTGACCCCCAGATTAAGGGAAAAATCCGCCAGAAGATGCAGGAAGCCTCCAGACGTCGTATGATGCAGCAGCTGCCGGAAGCGGATGTGGTCATTACCAACCCTACGCATTTTGCTGTTGCCATAAAGTATGATACAGAAGTTGCATCGGCGCCCCTTGTGATAGCAAAGGGAGAAGATTTTCTGGCAAAGAAGATTAAGGAAATCGCCAAGGAAAATCATGTTGAAATTGTAGAAAACAAGCCACTTGCAAGGATGCTGTATTACAACGTGGAAATCGGTGAACAGGTTCCGCCGGAGTTGTAT
>CAZZHJ010000184.1:0-4562 GCA_964653815.1 uncultured Lachnospiraceae bacterium | reverse complement strand
CAGAGTAAGCATGTGGGAACCAGCATTAAGCATTTTATGGCAAATAACCAGGAGACCAGAAGGATGTCTTCGGATTCCAGAGTGGATGAAAGAACTATGCGGGAGCTTTATATGCCTGCTTTTGAAACAGCAGTAAAGAAAACGCAGCCATGGACGGTTATGTGTTCCTATAACCGGATTAATGGAACCTATGCGGCAGAAAATAAGATGGTTCTTACAGATATCCTTCGTGATGAATGGGGATTCGAGGGTTTTGTTGTCAGCGACTGGGGCGCGGTTAATGACCGTGTGGCAGGTGTGAAGGCAGGACTTGACCTGGAGATGCCAGCTTCAAACGGTGTAAATGATAAGCTGATTGAAAAGGCGGTTAAGGATGGAAGCCTGGATGAGAAGGTTCTGGATGAAACGGTCATTCGCATTCTTGAAATTGTGTACCGCTATATGGAAAACAGAGATGAAAAAGCTGTATTTGACAAACAGGCACAGCATGATTTTAGCAGACAGGTTGCAGAGGAGTCTCTGGTATTGCTGAAAAATGACGGAATCCTGCCTTTAAATAAAGAACAGAAAATTGCGTTTATCGGACAGTATGCAGAAAAACCTAGATATCAGGGAGGCGGAAGCTCTCATATTAACAGTTTTAAAGTAACTGGCGCTCTGGAGATGGTAAAGGATATACCCCAGGTAACTTATGCAAGGGGCTATGACGATGCAGAGGATAAAGTTGATGAAAAATTGATGGCTGAAGCAGTTGAAACGGCAAAAAAAGCTGATGTTGCAGTTATATTCGCAGGTCTTCCCGATGCCTTTGAGTCAGAGGGCTATGACAGGAGCCATATGCGGATGCCTGAAAGCCAGAACCGTCTGATTGAAGAAATTGCCAAGGTGCAGCCTAACGTAGTGGTGGTTCTCCACAATGGCTCGCCGGTGGAGATGCCTTGGATTTCTAAGGTGAAAGGTGTATTGGAAGCATATCTGGGAGGAGAGGCAGTAGGTGAAGCAGAATGCCGCATTCTCTTTGGAGAAGTCAATCCCAGTGGCAAGTTGGCGGAAACCTTCCCATTACAGCTGGAGGACAATCCTTCCTATCTGTACTATATCGGAGAAGAAGATGTAGTGGAATACAGGGAAGGGGTTTTTGTAGGATACCGCTATTATGATAAGAAGAAAATGAATGTGCTGTTTCCTTTCGGGCATGGACTGAGCTATACCTCTTTTGAATATTCCGGTTTGAAAACGGATAAAAAGACTATGAAAGATACAGAGGTTCTGACAGTGTCTGTGGATATTACCAATACAGGGGAGCGGAACGGCAAAGAAATTGTACAGCTTTATGTTGCTGATGAAGAAAGCACTGTGATCCGTCCGTTAAAAGAGTTAAAGGGCTTTGAAAAAGTAGAACTGGCTCCGGGAGAGACCAAAACAGTTACATTCCTTTTGGACCAGAGAGCTTTTGCTTACTATAATGTCCAGATTGGTGATTTCCATGTGGAAAGCGGCGATTTTAAGATTATGGTGGGGGCATCCTCAAGGGATATTCGACTGGAAACCGTTGTAAATGTGGAATCCACGAAACAGCTACCGCGCAAATATCACCTGAATACCATTGTGGGAGATATTTTAAAGGATGAAAAGGCAGCAAAATATCTGGAACCCTTATATGCTGAATGTACCATGATGGAGTCCTGTGATATAAATTCTGACGAGGAGGGGCTTGGTGCTTCCTCTAAGGCGATGCAGGATGCGATGATAATGTATATGCCTCTCCGAGGCCTTATCAGTTTCCAGAAAGGAAACATAGACTTTACAAAACTCCAGGAAATATTGGATAAGATGAACCAATAATTAACGAGAGAATTGTAAAGAAATTAAAAACAGATGTTTCAGGATATCGTAAGACCTGAAACATCTGTTTTTATTATGAGAGAAAAAATAATTCTATTTTTGGCTTTTTTCAAGGGCTGCCTCAACAAAACCTTTAAATAACGGGTGTGGTCTATTGGGCCTGCTCTTAAATTCTGGATGAGCCTGTGTTGCTACAAAGAAAGGATGCTCAGGAAGCTCACACATTTCCACAATGCGGCCGTCGGGAGAAATACCAGACAGCTTCATCCCTTTTTCTGTTAATGAATTGCGGTAGTCATTGTTGACCTCATAGCGATGGCGGTGGCGCTCATGAATGGTTTCCTGACCATATAAGGCATAAGCTTTGGATGTCTTGTCCAATACACAAGGATAGGAACCCAGACGTAAAGTGCCGCCGATATCCTCCACACCGTTTTGGTCAGGCATAAGTGCAATAACGGGATGTGTTGTGCTGGGATCCAGCTCTTCACTGTGGGCATCATTGAATCCCAAAACATTTCTGGCATATTCCACAATGGATAACTGCATTCCCAGACAAAGTCCGAGGAAAGGAATCTGATTTTCCCTGGCATAGGCAATGGCTTTGATCTTGCCTTCTACACCTCGGTTTCCGAAGCCGCCGGGAACAAGGACGCCGCTAACGTCGGAAAGAAGCTCCTCTACATTTTCATCTGTGACGGTTTCCGAATCAATCCATTTGATATTGACGGTGGTATTAATAAAAATACCGCCATGTTTTAAAGCCTCTACAACGCTCAGATAAGCATCGTGGAGCTGTATGTATTTTCCTACAAGAGCAATGGTAACTTCATGCTTGGGATTGCGAAGCTGATTTACCATTTCTTTCCAGTCTGATAAATCAGGATTAGGGCAATCTAAATGAAGACATTCACATGCCACATCGGCAATTTTTTCTGTTTCCAGTGCCAAAGGCGCTTCGTATAAATGTTCCACATCCAGATTCTGCAATACATGGTTGTTGGGAACGTTACAGAATAAAGCAATTTTATCCTTTAACTGCTGGTCCAATGGATGTTCGCTCCGGCAGACAATGATATCCGGCTGGATACCCATTCCCTGAAGCTCCTTAACGGATGCCTGTGTGGGTTTGGTCTTCATTTCCTGGGATGCGCTTATATAAGGAATCAGCGTCACATGAATCAAAATCGCATTGTCATGTCCCACCTCGTGCTGGAACTGACGGATAGACTCTAAAAAGGGCTGGCTTTCAATATCGCCCACGGTGCCGCCTACCTCAATAATGGCGATACGCATATCGTCATCACTGAAATTGCGGTAAAACCGGCTCTTGATTTCATTAGTTATATGGGGAATTACCTGTACGGTGCCGCCGCCATAATCTCCCCGGCGCTCTTTTTGCAGAACAGACCAGTATACTTTACCTGTGGTAACATTGGAATTTTTGTCCAGACTTTCATCAATAAAGCGCTCATAGTGCCCCAGGTCCAGGTCGGTTTCCATACCGTCGTCCGTTACAAAAACTTCCCCATGCTGAATAGGGTTCATAGTTCCGGGGTCAATATTGATATATGGGTCAAACTTCTGCATGGTTACTTTATAACCACGTGCTTTTAATAACCTTCCCAGTGATGCGGCCGTAATTCCCTTCCCGAGACCGGATACAACGCCGCCTGTTACAAATACGTATTTTACTGCCATGAAATAATCCTCCTAATATACTCATGTATTATACAATGAAGATTGTCTAAAAGCTAGGATTTGTATCAAAAAAGTTAAAAAATTTTATAAAAGTTTAAGAAGAGACACCGAAATTTCACAATGTTAGTATTGATTTATAGAAAACCTGATTTTATAATAGTAACAGACTGTTTGGAGGAGCTATATGGAAAATAATAATCAATCCGGTAATAATCAAAGTAATCACAATCAGAATCAGGGCCAGGGCAGCGGAGAAGGTCCGCAGAAAAAGCAAAGTCTGTTTATGCTGCTGGTTGCTGTTCTGGTAACCCTTATGGGAATGAGCGTGTTCATGAATTTCATGTCCAGCTCTAACCAAGAAATCACATACAGCGAATTTTTGGAAATGGTAAAAGCTGATGAAGTGGAAAGTATTGTCATTACTGATACAAAGATTCAGATCAAACCCAAAAAAGGCGCAGAAAAAGAAGTCAGCAATAATGCGGTGTTTGGCGGAAATGCACCGGAAGAGACTTATTATACAGGTAATTTGAATGATGATAATCTGTATCCTCTGCTGGATCAGCATCATGTGGAATACAGCAAGGAAGTGCCGGATAATTCCGGATTTATCATTACGATATTAAGCTGGATTCTGCCGGTACTGCTGCTTTGGGCCGTATTAATGTATTTCTTCCGCAAAATGAGCGGAAGCGGCGGGCCCATGGGAGTGGGAAGAAGCAATGCAAAAGTATATGTCCAAAAAGAAACGGGTGTTACTTTTAAGGACGTGGCAGGGCAGGAAGAAGCGAAGGACTCCCTGCAGGAGGTTGTGGATTTCCTGCACAATCCGGGCAAGTATACAAAGATCGGGGCAAAGCTGCCCAAAGGCGCCCTGTTAGTAGGACCGCCTGGTACAGGTAAAACTTTGCTTGCAAAAGCCGTTGCAGGAGAAGCCAAGGTTCCTTTCTTCTCATTGGCAGGTTCGGATTTTGTGGAATTATATGTAGGTGTGGGCGCATCCCGTGTCAGGGATT
>CAZZHJ010000183.1:0-4585 GCA_964653815.1 uncultured Lachnospiraceae bacterium | reverse complement strand
CATAGCTGTAAAAAACACCCCTGACGATGCTTAATATAACCGTAAAAAATACCGCATAAGCGATTTTGTATAAGGGAAGGCAGATTTTTATTTCCTTCATCATTACATCCGCCTCCTTTTCCACAGCCATAAGGTCAACAGCAGTATGCCTGCTGATGCAAATAGGAGAAAAGTCTGATTCATAACAACCATGGGCGGCGGATCCGTATCAAAAAACTGTCCCGGGAAACGCACCATAATAGCTAAAGGCCTGCCATAATAGCCGAATAATCCTTCCGCATTCCTTCTACCCATATTGGAATACACGATATAAAGAATCAAAAGGGGCACTCCGGGCAGGGGATTTTTAAATAATATGGAAATGAACCCGTATATACATACAATCATCAGCATACAGGGCAATATATAAAGACAGGTTGCGCCTATAAAATCTCCAGGCTTTACCTCAAATCCGCTGTCTCCGGCAAAAATAAGAGAGGCGGCAAAGAACAAAAGATTTAAAATCCCCAATGTAATGAGACAGACCAGAAAGCCTCCTGCCGTTTTTCCGAGGATATATCCCGCCCGGCTCACAGGCTTTGTATGCAAAAGTTCATAGGTGGCCCGCCTTGTATCCTGCATATATAAGACCGACAGCATGACCGTTGCAAAAAATCCCATATACAGTCCGGCAAAGTCGGCAAATTTCCGTGAAAAATAATAGGAAAAGCTTTTATGCTGCATTCTGTCCTCAATATAAGCATTGATTTCATCCTTTGTTCCCCTTCGGTAGGCAAAATTCCGGTAGCCTGACATAGCCCCGTAGTAATGATATTCTCTTTCCAGATATTCGCAGGCTTCTTTCAGTTCCATTCCCTGTAAGACTTCTATAACTGTATCCGCTTCCTTTTCACTCATGGAAAAGCCGGAAATCAAATTCTTTCTGATACTGTTTTCCCACAGTTCCCTTTGTTCTTCCTCACTGCAGGGAATATATCCTTCATAAACATCCCCTTCATGAACCTGGTCCGGAAACTCCTCCGACGGAAAATTTTCGGAAGAAAGTTCCTCTTCCGACCTGATATAATGAATTTTTAAATAAGGCTCCAGATGCATATAAACGCCCAGAACCACAATTGCCACTCCCAGCCAGAACAATGGACGTTTCAGGTAATTTCTGATTTCTCTTTTCATAATCACCGTCATTTTTTTTACCTCTTTTTCTTTGATAGCCTTATTGTAAGCCGTAAATCACAACCAAAAGACAATGATAAAGCATTTATAAAAAGAAAAAGCGCCGGACTGCCTTATGATGCAATCCGGCGAAACAGCGCCTTTACAACAGCGCCTCCCGATTCTTCATTTTCAATTAAAAGCTTTCCTCCATGCTTTTCGCAATACAGCCTGCTTATATACATTCCCATTCCCTCGTGCTTCAGACTGTCCTTTACATTTTGTTTATAAAACGCCCTTGTGACTTCCTCTATATCCCGGGTAAATCCCGATCCGTCATCCCTTACGCATATTTCCAGTTCCTCACCGGTAACGGACACTTTTATTTCCACCTGTTCTTTCCCATACCGCAAAGCATTGGAAAGAAGATTTTCCACAACCTCCAGGATTACCTCTTTATCCCCCAAAAAGCATTCCTTTGTACCGGAAACTTCCAAAACTGTGTCTATTTCCTTACCCTTTCCGAGAATATCCAGTTCCGCCTGAAGTTCTTCCTCAAGCTGCTTTCCCGAAATTTCCGATGCCAGCATTTCCCGATGTTCCAGACTGCTTAATTTCTGCATGGTATCCACAAAAACATCCATACGATCAATCTGTTTTTTACTTTCCGAAAGCATTTCCATTGCTTCTTCCCTGTCAATGGTTTCGTCAGGCAAAAACTCCATAAGCATTTCCTGATACCCCTTTAAAACCGATAAGGGAGAACGGATATCGTGTGCAATCGCCGCCCGCAGGATTCTCTCTTCTTCCAGAGCATTCCACAATTCCCTGTTGTTTTTTGCCAACTGTTCCCGCATTCGTTCAAATTCCCTGCACAACTGCCCCATTTCATCCCTGTTTTCATAGGTTATGCTAAAGTTCAGATCATTTCCGGCAATTCTTTCGGATGCCGCAGCAAGCTCCGCTATGGGGTTTTTCAGCTTATGCCTGTAAAAAAGAAAAATTGCTCCCAGGCTTCCGGCCGCGGACAAAAGCAAAACCGTCCATGTTTCCACAAAATCACAGAATTCAGACACCCTGAGATCCTCTGGCGACATCTCCGAGCTGGCAGGTCTTACCACCGATTCATAAATATACCTGCCTCTTCCCGGTTTAACCAGTTCCTTATAGCTCTCTTGATCCGCATACTTCCACCAGACCGTATTCTGAATCCGTTCGGCCCGCCTTACAATCCATGCAGACAGGAGAAAGCACAAAACCAGACTGATGAACATATATAAAATAATGGTTTTCCTGACGGAAAGATTTCTTATTTTCTCCGAAAGCTTCTTTATGTTTCCACCAATTTTTTTCACTTTATCCATCTGTATCCCATGCCCCACACTGTTTCTATATATTCCCTGTCAGTCCTTTCCTTCAATTTATTCCGGATTCGCCTGATCATCTCTGTAACCACCCGGCTTTCCCCTTCTGCATCATAGCCGCAGACTCTCTCATAAATTCTCTCTTTATCAAAGACAATTCCCGGATTCATGGACAAAAATTCAATAATTCCGTATTCCAGTTTTGTAAGCTCCAAAGCTTCTTTTCCCACCTGCACCTTTTTCGCGGCATAGTCAACGGACAGTTCCCCGTAAAACCGGCACAGGGCTTTCCCGCGGCTCCTCTCTTCCCGCCTTAAATGTGACCTGATTCTCGCTTCCAGTTCTTTTAAGCTGAAAGGTTTTAAAATATAATCATCTCCGCCAAACATAAGACCGTTTACCCGGTCCCGTTCCTCTGCCCTTGCTGTCAGAAACAAAATCGGACAGGATACCTTGTTCCTAATAAGACGGCACACCTCCATGCCGTCCATATGGGGCATATTTACATCAAGCAGTATAATATCCGGATTTTTTTCCGCCATTTCCAATGCCTCCGCCCCGTTTTCCGCCGTAATAACAGAATATTTCCTGATTTCAAAAAAGCTTTTCAGCATTTTTAAAAGTTCTCTGTCATCATCCGCAATTAGAATGGTATTATCCATGTATTCATCCGCCTCTTTCATATCCAAAATCCTGAATTGTTTTCCTTCAAAAGCAAGTTCTTGTCATTTCATCATCATTCTATCATATAGCATTCCTGTTAAATTATAAAATACAATTATCAACAAAAAAACAACAGCTTTCCACACCGGTATTTTTATAAAAAAGACCTGCAGTCCCAAAGCCCGCAGGTCTTATCTTACAGTATTTACTTTATTTTTGTAACAGTAACCAGCCCGGCTCCCGGAATCATTTCAAAGGTAACCGTATCGCCTGCCTTATATTTTATAAACTCCGGAAATTCCCCATCACTCATATCCACATCAAAAATCTGGTCATAGCCCTCTATGGACACATAATAATGGGTATTGCCTTCTATTACCACATCGCCTATGGCTTCTATCCTGCCCGTTACCGTTTCCGACATACCTGCGGCCTCCGCCGATATGCCGTTGGTGCTCAAAAGCCCTCTGTAGGCCTTCTCACATTCCTTTACCGTATCACCGATTGCCACCCACTGGTATTTCTGGATATTGACCATGGCATACATCTTAACAAGCCCTGCCGCATCTTTTAAGGCAATGAAATAGGTGGGCTCTCCCGCTATATTCAAAAGCAGGGGGAAGGTAGCTCTATAGCCCAGATTCTGCACCTGGCCTTCCGCCGAAGACATGGCGGAATCCTCAATTGCCCCTTCTATCTTATAAAACTTAGTTTCCATGGTTCTCTGGTTCATCAGTACAAATCCTACATTGGACTGGTCGCCGTTGACGCTGGTAACGCCTGAATACACCCATACGTCATCATCCAGGGCAATATAGTTGTAGCCGTTTGTAGTTGTCAGACAATCTCTCTGGCTTAACACGCTGTTGAAAAAGCCGTGCTGCAGAGTACCGTGATAATCATAAAGCTGCATCAAAAGCTCCGCCTGATAAACCTTGTCCACCCACTGGGGTACATCATCCACACGGTAATCCTCACACTTTCCCGTTACCGCATTGCAGATGACCACCCGCCCCACGGTTTCCCCGCCAAATAATCCGATATTGAATTTTTTAACGGGACAAATCCAGTAAGGCGTTCCGTCATCCCCGATTTCAAAGAAAATCTGGTCTCCGAAAATATAGGTGGGGTAATGAAACCGTAGATGCCTGTATATATTTCTGTTAAAATATTCCGACTTGGAGTATTTGATTCCTTCCGTAAGCTGGACGCATTCCGTATCCTGGGTTGCCATGTCAATCATCATATAAGCGGGAATGCCATCTTTCATATTAGTAAACCACTTAATGGTATTGGCATACACAAGAGGCGTTACCCTTACAGGCTTTCCGTTGTAGTTAATCTGGGCGTAATCATTTCCCACCTCAAACTGGGAAACCATATCCACCATACTTCCCATCTTCCGG
>CAZZHJ010000182.1:0-4636 GCA_964653815.1 uncultured Lachnospiraceae bacterium | reverse complement strand
TCGGCTGCTTGCAGACGAATTTGACCATGTCGGTTTTCATAGGGCGAAGCCCGCGCATTCGAAAAACCGCAGGTTTTTCGAATGGGACACTGCGGACATAATAAAGAAAGGTGATTAAAATGACAAAAATTGATATTGTATCCGGCTTTTTAGGCGCCGGCAAGACAACATTGATTAAAAAATTATTAAAAGAGGCGCTTTCTGGGGAACAGGTAGTGCTGATTGAAAATGAATTCGGGGAAATCGGCATTGACGGCGGATTTTTAAAGGAAGCAGGTATTGAAATTACGGAGATGAATTCCGGCTGTATCTGCTGCTCCCTTGTAGGAGATTTTGGTACTGCATTAAAAGAAGTGCTGGACAAATACCATCCCGATCGTATTCTGATTGAGCCTTCAGGCGTGGGCAAGCTGTCGGATGTTATGCGCGCCGTAGAAGGGGCGACCTCTTCTGAGGGCGTACATTTAAACAGTGCGGTGGCGGTTGTGGATGCCAAGAAATGCAAGACTTATCTGAAAAACTTCGGTGAGTTTTTTGCCAACCAGATTGAACATGCGGGAACCATTATTCTGAGCCGTACTGGAGAAATGAGCGATGAGAAGATTAACGCTGTGGTTGCGCTGATTCGTGAGCACAATGCCAAAGCAGCGATCATTACTACAGACTGGAATAAGCTGGATGGCATCAAAATCTTAGAGGCCATTGAAGATGCAAAGGATCTGGAAGCGGAGCTGATGAAGGAAGTATTAAAAGAGCATCATCATGACCACGGACCGGATTGCACTTGTGGCTGTCATGAACATGACCACGAACATCATCATCACGACCACGATGAACATGACCACGAACATCATCATCACGACCACGATGAACATGACCACGAGCATCACCACCACGACCACGATGAACATGACCATGAGCACCATCACCACGATCATGACGAACATGACCATGAGCACCATCACCACGATCATGACGAGCACGACCACGAACATCATCACCATGACCATGATGGACATGACCACCACCATCACCATGCAGATGAGATATTCACCAGTGTGGGAATCGAGACTTCTTCCAAGTTTACCAAGGAACAGGTACAGGCCTGTCTGGATGCACTGGAGGATACGGAAAAATACGGAATGGTTTTGCGGGCAAAGGGAATGCTGCCTACAGAAGGAGATTTGTTTATTCATTTTGATCATGTGCCCGGAGAAAGTGAGATCAGGGACGGAAGCGCAGAATATACAGGCAAGGTTTGTGTCATCGGCTCTGAATTAAAGGAAGAGAATATCAGGGCACTATTTGAGGTCTAGGAGGGAAAAGAGATGATTCCTGTTTATATGATTAATGGCTTTCTTGACAGCGGGAAAACGGAATTTATTACCTATACGCTGGGACAGCCATATTTTCAGACCAGAACCACCACACTGCTGATTGTCTGCGAAGAAGGAGAAAACGAATACGATGAGAAGCTTTTGAAAAAAAGCAGGACTGTTATGGAGGTCATGGAGGACGAAGAAGATTTCACTTCACAGAATCTGATCAATCTGGAAAAGAAGCATAAGCCCTCCAGAATCATAATTGAATACAACGGCATGTGGAATGTAAAAGATATTAAGTTTCCATGGCATTGGAAACTGGAGCAGCAGATTACCATGATTAATGGTGCTACCTTTACTTCCTATTTTACCAACATGAAATCCCTGGTGGCAGAGCATATCAGAAAGTCGGAATTGATTATTATGAACCGGTGTGACGGTATGGAAGATAAGCTTGCCGGATATAAGAGGAATATTATGGCGTTAAACCAGGGAGCGGAGATTATCTTTGAAGATGCCGGGGGAGAAATGAATGTCACCCTGGAAGAGGATTTACCTTATAATCTTAATGAGAATCCCATTGTGCTGGATGATATAGGATACGGATTCTGGTATCTGGATGCTTTGGACAATATGGCGCGTTATGAAGGGAAAACCATAGAATATACGGCAATGGTTCTACATCCTCCGGGATTTCCCAAAGGCTATTTTGTGCCGGGACGAATGGCGATGACCTGTTGTGCCGATGATATGGCATTTCTGGGGTATGCCTGCCGATATGACGGGGAAGGGCAGCTTCAACAAAAAGATTGGGTAAAAGTCACGGCAAAAGTGGCAATTGAATATTTTGAGGATTATGGAAAAGAAGGACCTGTGCTCCATGCTGAGAAGGTTGAACTTACGGCAAAACCTAAAAATGAGGTTATTTCTTTCGTATAGATGTATTAAAAGTCCTTAACCGGTTTTGCAATGTAGGTTCCGGTTGAGGATTTTTGTTTTCAAATAACAAAATAAAAGGTAAAATGTTATTAAAAAATGATTGGTAAAGTTGGTGATAACAAATGTCTAAAACCTGTTTAATTGTAGAGGATGATGATGTACAAAGAGAAAGTATAAGGAAGATGGTGGCGGAGATTTCTTCGACAGTAGAAATATTTACTGCAGAGAATCTTCAGGAAGCCTATAAGATTCTGCTGGAAAATATCATAGATGTTTTTATTGTGGATATTGTTCTGGATAGAAAGAAAAGGGGCGATATTTCCGGCGTGAGGATGGTGAATGTCCTCCGGCAGATTCCGCGTTATATGTTTACGCCTGTTATCTTTGTGACATCCTTAGAGGATCCCCAGATGTTTGCATACAGTAACCTGCACTGTTTCAGTTATCTGGAAAAGCCGTACAATAAAGAAGAAGCCAAAGCAATTATTACTACAGCGTTGGAATACAGTACACCGAAAATGGAAATGGAGGTTTTGTGCCTGAGAAGGGAAGGAATTATCTATCCATTTAAAGTGAAGGATATTGTTTATATTGAGAGTACCAATAGAAATGTGACAATACATAAAAGCGACGGAACGGTTGAAAAGATGCCTTATATGACTTGTAAAAGTATTTTACAGGAAGCGAGCAACAGCGCATTGGTGCAGTGCGGCAGGGGTGTACTGCTAAACCTTAACTATATTAAGTTCCTGGATAAGACAAATGGCTTTATTGCCTTAAAGGTTTGTAACGAAACTTTGGATATCGGAAGAAGTTATTTGAATGATGTACTAAGCAAATTGTGTAACTAAATACAGAATAAGTGCGAAATTTGTAGAAAAATGGCATTTTAATCCTAAAATCACATAATTCAGTTCCTGAAAAGGAAGTTTTGTCTCTAAAATGCTATAAAAGGTATAGGAGAAGGAGAGTGACGGGAATGTTTAGGATTGCCATTTGTGATGATGACAGGGAGTTTATCCGGTATCTGAAGGAAAAGATAATGACCGTTATGAGAAAAAACACGGAATTAGAGTTTTGGGAATTTCATAGCGGAAAGGAACTTTTGACGGAATTATACGGGCGAAAGGAATGTGATGTTCTGTTTCTTGATGTCCAGATGCCGGGAATGGATGGATATAAAGTAGCCCAAAAGTTTCGTGAAAAATATAATGCGGCAATTTTAATATTCTGCTCCGGAGTCTTTCTTCCGACGCCGGAGTCTTTTAAGGTGACGCCCTATAGATATTTGTTAAAGCAGTACAGTGCAAAACGGATGGAGGATGAATTACAGGAAATCATTGCTTATTTATTCAAAAAGAAGGAACAGCCCTATGTATGGGGTAGTTTTGAAAAGACCAGATACAAGCTGTCGCTGGATGACATTTTGTATCTTTCCATTGCCAAGAGAGGATGCACTGTACATTTGCTGCCAAACTCTGTTTCGGCACGGTTGTCCGAAGAAATGATGTGCCAGGAAAAACTGACTGACCTGTATGAGGTTATCAAGGATTATGGATTTGCATACGCCCATAACAGTTATGTGGTAAATCTGAAATATGTTATAAAAAGAAGCATGACGGAACTGGAATTGACGGATGGAAGCATTTTGAATATTTCACGGTCAAAAGGAAAAGAGTTTGAGGCTGAGTTTGTCAGATATCTGGCAAGCAAATATTAGGGGGACGGAGTATGCAAGGGGAATTTTATATTACAAATTATCTCGTATGTGTTTTTGATATTTACCTAATGTATGATTTTGTAGGATATTATGAGGGTGTGAAGCCCTGTTTCCAAAAGGGCCGCCGTATTGTGCCCTTGATTCTGTTTATGGCGTTGTCGGTCTATTTTGTTAATTTGCTAAACAGTACTATCTTGAATCTGGTATTTACCCTGACTACTAATTTCTTGTTTATCTGCCTGGTCATGAAGGGACGCTTGCTTGAAAAATTTATGCATTTTCTGACCATATTGGCAGTGCAGTATGGCGGAGAGTTTATAACTGCTGTTTTCTTTTCTAAAGGATTGGGACTGGAGATACTGCTACCACAATATAATAAAATACTTGTAGCTGTTTTGATTAAGCTGGTTACCTTCATTCTTTATATTGTTATAAAGCAAATTTTTCCCAAGGAAAAGACAGCAATAGATGCCCAATCATTTTTTCTATTTATGACAGTGCCTATTACAAGTCTTGGGCTTATGTTTTCTGTGGCATATTTAGATGTGGATTTTTCAAATATGCCATCAAAGAGGGGGTCATTACTGATATTTTATACATTAATGATTTTTGGAAATGCATTGGCTTATTATGCTTTACGCAGATACGGAAATAC
>CAZZHJ010000181.1:0-4644 GCA_964653815.1 uncultured Lachnospiraceae bacterium | reverse complement strand
ACCATTGAACAACAGGCGGAAGAGGTTGATAAGGTAAAGCGTTCCGAGAATGGTGTTATTACGGATCCATTTTCCCTGACACCCGAACATACCTTGAAGGACGCAGATTCCCTTATGGCGAAGTTCCGCATTTCCGGTGTACCGATTACCGAAGGTAAAAAGCTGGTGGGTATTATTACCAACCGTGACCTGAAATTTGAAACGGATTTCAGTAAAAAGATAACAGAGTGTATGACTTCCGAAGGGTTGATTACGGCAAAGGAAGGGATTACCCTTGAGGAAGCTAAGGCGGTTCTTGCAAAAGCGAGAAAAGAAAAGCTTCCTATTGTAGATGATGATTTTAACCTGAAGGGATTAATTACCATAAAGGATATTGAAAAGACTATTAAGTACCCTCTTTCCGCAAAGGATTCCCAGGGTCGTCTTCTTTGCGGTGCGGCAGTGGGAATTACGGCTAACTGCCTGGAGCGTGTGGCTGCACTGGTGGAGGCAAAGGTGGATGTTATCGTTCTGGATTCTGCCCATGGCCACTCCCAGAATGTTCTGAACTGTGTC
Source organism: uncultured Lachnospiraceae bacterium (assembly GCA_964653815.1). Classification (GTDB taxonomy): domain Bacteria; phylum Bacillota; class Clostridia; order Lachnospirales; family Lachnospiraceae; genus UBA2882. Next base: position 4,089 of record CAZZHJ010000181.1, on the reverse strand, counting down.
AAGATGATCAAAGAAGCTTATCCGGATCTGCAGGTGATTGCAGGTAATGTAGCTACCGGCGAGGGCACAAAAGCGTTGATAGAGGCAGGCGCAGATGCTGTCAAGGTAGGTATCGGCCCCGGCTCCATTTGTACGACACGTGTGGTTGCGGGTATTGGCGTACCGCAGATTACAGCTATTATGAATGCCTATGAGGTTGCCAAAGAATATAATGTGCCGATTATTGCAGACGGCGGCATTAAATTCTCCGGGGATATGACCAAGGCAATTGCGGCAGGCGGAAATGTCTGCATGATGGGTTCGCTCTTTGCAGGATGTGATGAGTCTCCCGGAACCTTCGAACTGTTCCAGGGAAGGAAATATAAAGTATACCGTGGCATGGGCTCCATTGCCGCAATGGAAAACGGCTCTAAAGACCGTTATTTCCAGACAGATGCCAAGAAACTGGTTCCTGAAGGAGTAGAGGGACGTGTAGCATACAAAGGAACTGTGGAGGATACAGTATTCCAGCTGTTGGGAGGTCTTCGTTCCGGTATGGGATATTGTGGCACACCCACGATTGAGGATTTAAAGGCAGGAGGAAGATTTGTGAAGATTTCTGCCGCTTCTTTAAAAGAGAGTCATCCTCATGATATCCATATTACCAAAGAGGCGCCCAACTATAGCATAGACGGCAACTAATACCGATATTTATGTAATGAAATTGAAGATTTATGGGGATTGGGATATATGCAGCAATTGTTCGATAAAACGGAATTACAAAAGGTGCAGGATTATTTCTGCACCTTAACCCATTTATACGCATATTGCGTTGATGAAGAAGGAAAAGAACTGACAGAGATGTCAGGGGACAAAGAGGGCTTGTCCGCCATACAGGAAATTGTTTCCAAAGAAGATTTTTCTTATATCTTTAAGAAGATTTCCGGCAGCAGTCTTGAGGATATTGTGGTGGAGCCTACTGAGTATGATAATGTAAAGCTGGCAGCGGTTTCCGTAAAGGAGAACGGCCGGCCGAGAAACTGTTGGCTTATCTGCTGTGTGCAAAATGATGTCAGTGGGGATAAAATACTAGAGTTGTCTGTTCCGGGAATTGGGTCGGATGCCTTTTATGATGCGCTGGATTTGATTGCACAAATGGAGCATAAGTTTATAAAGACACAAAAAGAACTGTTGAATGCTAGGGTGGAAAGTCAGAGAAGTAGATATTCGGAAGAGGAAATGGGACATGCCTTAAAGAGGATGGAAGCCATGACTGACGTGGTGCAGTTTTTGGAAAGCGATGAGGAGTTTGAAAAGGCCGGCGGTGAAGTGGCAAGAATTGTTGGAGAATATCTGGATGCAAGCGGAACAGGGGTGTTTCGTTCGGGAAGAGATACGGGGAAACCGGATAAAGTATGCGGCTGGACCAATAATCGCAGCAATTTTGATTTTGAGATATCAGATGAACTTGGCATTTCCCAGCTGTTTACAGGCGAAAGGCCTCTGATTGTTCCTTCCGCAGCACCGGTTACCCCAGGTGTAAGGGGAGAGATGTTAAAATACCGGATGAAGGCTTTTATTTCTATTCCCTTGTTTGTTGACGGAAAGCCGGTCATGTATTTTTGCGTTAATGACTGTGAGAAATCCCGGATATGGCAGGCTGATGAGGTAAAATTGATTAAGGATGCGGCAATGGTCGTGCAAAGTCTTTTATATAAATCCATTCAAAGCAGCTCCCTGACTGATTCTCATACTTCCATGCAGAAGATACTGGATAATATAGGGACTTGTATTTATATCCGGGATGCGGAGACAGGAGACTGTCTTTTTGCAAATAGATTATTAAGACGAACATTTGAGATGGAAATGCAAAACGGCACACTGGACATGCTTCTGGCCAATGCACGGGCTCTTGGGGTAAGGGAAGGTTATTATGAAATTGATTACAGGGAACGGGGGAAATGGTATGACCTTTACCGGACAAAAATAGAATGGATTGATGGCAAGAAAGTAAATCTGTATGCTTTACATGATATAACGGACAAAAAAATTTATCAGACCAAAATAGAACAACAGGTATACACGGACTTTTTAACCGGTCTATACAACAGGATGTGCTGTGAGAGGGATTTGGCGGTCCAAATGGATAAGGCAAGGCAGCAAAAAGTCAAGGGTGGTCTCCTTTACATGGATCTGGATAATTTCAAGCATATTAACGAGGGATTGGGACATCAATACGGGGATGTGCTGCTGCAGTCCGTTTCCCACGCATTCCAGAGAATAGAGGGTGTTGGTGAGAACTGCTATCGGATGGGTGGCGATGAATTTATTATGATTGTTCCGCCGGAAAGCTTTGAGGATATGGAGCGTATTATTGCTGAAATAAAGGAGATATTCAGCAAGCCGTGGTATCTGAAGGATGCGGACTATTATTGTACCGTGAGTATGGGAATCTGTGTATATCCCGACGACGGCATACATGTGGCAGAAGTAATCAAAAAAGCGGATATTGCCATGTATGAGGCTAAGAAGAAGGGGAAAAACTGCATTGTCAGATATTCCTCCGGGCTTAGTGAGGTATCCGGAAGAAGACTGGATATGGAAAAAAATATGCGGGATGCCACAGGGGATGACTGCAGGGAATTTGAAGTATATTTTCAGCCTATTATTGATATTCAGAAGCCGGGCGCACCTTGTACAGGGGCTGAAGCGCTGGTCAGGTGGGATTCTGCCGTGCTGGGATTTATGCCTCCGGAAGATTTTGTCCCATTGGCGGAATATCTGGGGTTGATTACACCCATAGGCAACTATGTGTTGCGGGAAGCATGCCGTGCCTGCAAGAAGTGGAACGACGAAGGGCGTCCAGACTACAGAGTCAATGTAAATCTGTCCGTTGTACAGCTTATGCAAAGTGATGTTGTCAATGTGGTGCAGGAGGTGGTCCATGACACAGGCATCAATCCGGCAAATCTCACATTGGAAGTGACGGAGAGCCTTGCTATTAACGATATGAAGCGGATGAAGATTATTTTAAGTGATATCCGCAAGCTGGGAATAAAAATTGCATTGGATGATTTCGGTACGGGCTATTCATCACTGAATCATATCAGGGAAATCCCGTTGGATATTATTAAAGTGGATAAGAACTTTGCTGAAGGGCTAGCGGATGATGAATATTCCCAATCCTTTATCAAAATGGTAGCAGAGCTTGCGGCAGCTATAGACGTCAGTATCTGTGTTGAGGGAATTGAAACAGAAGAGCAGTACGAAATACTGAAAGAAATGAAGGTAAAAACAGTTCAGGGCTATTATTTTGATAAGCCTTTGTCCAGAGAGGATTTTGAACTGAAATATGTCAAGTAGGACAACCTGTCTATGTGAAGGGATGTCCTATGACGGTGCAAAAGGAGGAAACCTATGGAAAACAGCATGCATGAGGAAAATAGAGAGCTTGACCGTATAAAGGCGCTGCAGCAGCGCATTATCAGTTTAAAACAGGAGAGCCGGGATATGCGTTTTACGGCATATCTGGATCAGATGTGGAGTGAACTGAAAAAGGCGGAAAACCAGATTGGTCAGCTTGAGCTGCAGTTGGAGCAGAATTACCAGATGTACCGGGCCCAGTGGGCGCAGCCGGCGCAGACACAGCCGATGCAGACACAGCCGGTACAGTCGCAGCCAGTACAGACACAGCCGATGCAGACACAGCCGGTACAGTCGCAGCCAGTACAACCACAGCCGATGCAGTCACAGCAGGTGGCACAGTCCCGTCCGTGGGTACAATATGTACCGCAGCAATCGTATATGTCCCAGTCGGTGCAATATGCATCCCAGCAGGCGGTACGGCCTCAGCCGATGCCACAGGCAGTGCAGTCGGCACAACCGCAGTCAATGGCACAAACGACACAGCCGGTACAATACGTGCAGCAGCCGTATACGCAGCGGTCCGGACAATATATGACACAGATGTCACAGCCATACATGCCGCAGCCGCAGCCCATGCCGGATAAAAGGAATCCCCAGAAGTCTATGGAATTTAAAGTGGGAACAGTGCTGTTAGGAATAGTGGGCATTGCATTTTTGCTGGTTGCCTTTATAACATTTGGACTT
>CAZZHJ010000180.1:0-4664 GCA_964653815.1 uncultured Lachnospiraceae bacterium | reverse complement strand
AATTATTGAGTTCTCTGGATTTGGGATTAGAAGACAGGTTGACATCCAAGGTAGGGCTTCTTTCCGGCGGGCAGAGGCAGGCGATTACTCTGCTCATGGCTTCCCTGGAGAAACCTCAGCTTTTACTTTTGGATGAGCATACGGCAGCCCTTGACCCCAAGACGGCAGCCAAGGTTTTAGCATTGTCCGATAAGATCATTGAAGAGAACCAGCTGACTGCCATGATGGTAACCCACAACATGAAGGATGCCATCAATCACGGAAACAGGCTGATCATGATGCATGAAGGCAATATTATCTATGATGTCAGCGGGGAAGAGAAGAAAAAACTCCATGTTTCTGACCTGCTTGCCAAATTTGAAGAGGTCAGCGGAGGCGAGTTTGCCAATGACCGCATGATGCTCAATTGATGTAGCATATTGTTTTGACTGATTTGATGCTAAAACAGGACAAAACATAAAACTTGTATAAAAATTCAGTGGTTTGTTCATAAATGACTGGATTTTTTGCATAAAATATGAGAGAATGATTAAGGTGAATCTAACAAAATATGCCATATTTTGTTATGATATATTTCTACATAATTGAAAGGAGATTTCACATGATTTATTCAAAAGAAGTGGAAGAAATGACTTGTGTGGCACAGGGCGTTCATCATGGCTGTGCTCCAATCCCAGAAGAAGCAAAATGGGTTCAGGCAAAAAGAGTGGAAGATATTTCCGGTTTGACACATGGTGTGGGCTGGTGTGCTCCTCAGCAGGGTGCCTGCAAATTGACTCTGAACGTAAAGGAAGGTATCATTCAGGAAGCTCTGGTTGAGACAATCGGATGCTCCGGTATGACCCATTCAGCTGCTATGGCATCTGAGATTTTACCGGGATTAACAGTAATGGAAGCATTAAATACCGACCTTGTATGCGATGCTATCAATACAGCAATGAGAGAGCTGTTCTTACAGATTGTATACGGTCGTACACAGTCCGCATTCTCCGAAGACGGTCTTCCTATCGGTGCCGGTCTTGAAGATTTAGGAAAAGGTTTAAGAAGCCAGGTTGGTACTATGTATGGTACCCTCAAAAAAGGTCCTCGTTATCTGGAAATGGCAGAAGGCTATGTAACAGGCATTGCTTTAGACAAAGATGATCAGATTATTGGTTACAAATTTGTCAGCCTCGGCAAGATGACAGACTTCATCAAAAAAGGCGATGATCCTAATACAGCATACGAAAAGGCATGTGGTCAGTACGGCCGTGTGGACGATGCTGTTAAGATTATCGATCCACGTAAAGAGTAATAGAAGGAGGACAATAGAATGGCTTTATTTGAATCATATGAAAGACGTATTGATAAAATCAACAGCGTATTAAACAGCTATGGTATCGCTTCCTTGGAAGAGGCTGAAAAAATTACAAAAGATGCCGGTCTGGATGTATATGAGCAGGTTAAGAAAATCCAGCCTATCTGTTTTGAGAATGCTTGCTGGGCTTACACTGTAGGCGCTGCAATCGCTATCAAAAAAGACTGCAAAAAAGCAGCAGATGCTGCAGCAGCAATCGGCGAAGGCCTTCAGGCTTTCTGTATCCCCGGTTCCGTTGCAGATACCCGTAAAGTTGGTTTAGGCCATGGTAACTTAGGTAAGATGTTATTAGAGGAAGAGACAGAGTGTTTTGCATTCTTAGCCGGTCATGAGTCTTTTGCAGCTGCAGAAGGCGCAATCGGTATTGCTGAGAAAGCTAACAAAGTCCGTCAGAAACCCTTACGCGTTATCTTAAACGGTTTAGGAAAAGACGCTGCTTTGATCATTTCCCGTATCAACGGATTTACATTTGTTGAGACAGAGTATGATCCTTATACAAACGAAGTAAAAGAAATCAGCAGAACACCTTATTCCGAAGGACTTCGTGCAAAGGTTAACTGCTACGGCGCAAACTCCGTTCCGGAAGGCGTAGCAATTATGTGGAAAGAAAATGTAGACGTTTCCATTACAGGTAACTCCACCAACCCTACCAGATTCCAGCATCCGGTAGCAGGTACATACAAAAAGGAAAGAGTAGAAGCAGGCAAGAAATACTTCTCAGTTGCTTCCGGCGGCGGTACAGGACGTACACTTCATCCTGACAACATGGCTGCAGGTCCTGCATCCTATGGTTTCACAGATACTTTAGGACGTATGCATTCCGATGCACAGTTTGCAGGTTCTTCTTCCGTACCGGCTCACGTTGAAATGATGGGACTTATCGGTATGGGTAACAACCCTATGGTTGGCGCTACTGTTGCAGTTGCTGTTTCGATTGAGGAAGCTGCTAAAGCAGGAAAGTTCTAAACATTTTGTAGCAATAAAAGAAGATATATAATAAATACAGTTAAAGTGCCGTAATTTCAAGAAATTGCGGCACTTTCTGCACATAGATAATTAATATTCTGCCGTAGTTTTTCTGTATTATAGCGGAATGAAAGGAAAGGACTTAAGCCTGTCTATGGAGGAACAGAAATATTTCAAACAAGCCATATCCAACTTTACCTATGAAGCGGCTTGCGGAGGTGCAATCCGTCATTTGGCGGATTTGGGTTATACAGTAAAACAGATTATGGAGCAGTTGTCCTTTCCGGTGCCTTATGAAAGGGTACAGAAAACGGTATGGGAACATTTTCGGGAAAACGGCATTCTGCTTTTGGAAGAACCGGGAAAAGGAAAAGTACAGGAAAAAGCTAATTATGTAAGGGAATATAACAAGTACGGCAAAGCCAGCTTCCGGAGAGTGGTAAATCAGGAAAAGAGCGAAGAAGCGGTTCAATTTAAAGAACAGTATTTTGATGCCGGAAAAGATGGAAGTTTTGCGGCTTATTTAACAAAAAAGTGCAAAGAAAATGAAATGAATGCTTATGTTTTGCTGGATTTTTCAGAAGGGGATAAAAGAGAATTTTCCCTTAAGGAATCTTTAAAAGTGTTGGATGCCCACCAGCAGGACTATATACAGGGAATTTATGAGAGAGAAAAAAGAAGGGTTTATCACAGGCTGGACACCCCTATCAGGGATATTGTAATCCGGCTGTATGAAAGTGACAAATATCATGGAATATGCTATTTTATAAAAACAGGGGAAAAGGTAATCCTGTAACAGAAATGAGTTAGATAAGTAAAACTGGTGGGAACAACAGGAAAAAGGCAACTTCAGATTGCTTTTTGGGCTATTATTTGCTTTTTCAGGTAACATGAAGTAGCTATTTTGAGGATTTTTGTAAAAACATTGATATAATGAAAAAAATATGATAAAATTTGAGAGAATTTTATAAGGAGGAGGTATTATCAATGGATAAGAGGACAACAGGAATTGTTGCGTACATTACATGGATTGGTCTGCTCATTGCTTTTTGTGCAGGTGACAAGGAAGGTGCAAAATTCCATTTGAACCAGGCACTGGTTATTTTCTTATTTACATTGCTTGGCGTTATTCCGTGCATCGGATGGGTTTGGCTTGTCTTTATGCTGGTATGCTGGGTTATGGGATTGATTGCAGCAATCAATGAAGAAGAAAAGCCCGTTCCGGTAATCGGCAAAATTCAGATTTTAAAGTAATTTCGCATAACAGGAGTAAAAACAGAGAACCATTTCGATTGGTATCGCAGGATACCGGCAAATCGGAATGGTTTTCTTATATTGTGATTATAAGAAATAAATGCTATAATATTTACCGTATATGTTTTTCGGAATTGACAGAATTGAGGAATCATTATGGAAAAAGAGGCTTTTCGTAAACTTTGCGGTGAAAAGATAATATATTTGGACGGGGCAACCGGTTCTAACCTGATGAAGGCGGGAATGCCGGTGGGAGTCTGTCCGGAACAGTGGATTCTGGAGCATGAGGATGCGCTTGTGTCCTTACAACAGGCCTATGTAAAGGCGGGTACGAATATTGTGTATGCGCCTACTTTTACGGCAAACAGGATTAAGCTGGCGGAATATGGACTGGAAGATCATATAAAGGAAATCAATATAAAGCTGGTACAGCTTTCCAAAAAGGCGGTAGACGGCAAGGCTCTGGTGGCAGGGGACCTGACCATGACAGGAAAGCAGCTAAAGCCTATGGGGCCTTTGGAATTTGAAGAACTGATAGAGGTTTATAAAGAGCAGATAGGTTATCTGGAGGAGGCAGGCGCTGACCTTCTGGTAATTGAGACTATGATGAGCTTACAGGAGACAAGGGCGGCGGCAATCGCAGCTATGGAAGTGAGCAGTCTTCCTGTTATGGCAACTCTGACTTTTGAGAATGACGGAAGGACATTGTTTGGTTCTGATGCGGCTTCGGCGGCAATTGCTCTGACCAGCCTTCATGTGGACGCCATTGGTGCAAACTGTTCTACAGGACCTGATAAGATGTGTGAGGTTATCCGCACCATGAGGAAAGTGACAGAGCTTCCCTTAATCGCAAAACCCAATGCGGGGTTGCCCTCTTTGGATGAGGAGGGAATGACGGTCTATGATATGGACAGCGATACCTTTGCAGAGGAAATGATACAGGTTGTGGAAAGCGGCGCATCCATCCTTGGAGGGTGCTGTGGGACAACCCCGGAATATATCGAGAAAATGGTGGCCAGGACCAGCCATTTAAAGGTAGAGAAAAGAAGCCTTTCGGGAAGACATTTCCTGTGTTCGGAAAGACAGG
>CAZZHJ010000179.1:0-4673 GCA_964653815.1 uncultured Lachnospiraceae bacterium | reverse complement strand
CGGGACGGGGGAAATCATAGGAGATGAACAGAAAAGCGATTTTTCGGCGGGAGAGAGTTTTTTTGTTCCTGCAGGAAAAAAGGTATTGAAAATCAAGGGAAAATGCCGCTTTGTGTTGAGCCGAATTTAGCCGGAAATGGCATGATAAAAGAAATGGTTTCCAGTTTTGACGAAATTTGTCGATGGAAAAATTAGACAAATTTATACAAAAATGGTATCTTTATATCATAACCGCGCACGTTATGAAGACCTAAGGGAAATGAAGTAGTTAGTAAAGGGGAAAAATAAAGGAATGGTAGATGAAGTAACAAAGCGCGTAGAGATGGAAAGATATATCACAAAGATTATGCTGGACTTAGGGGTTCCTGCACATTTGAAAGGATATCATTTCATCAGAGAAGCCATTTTGATTTCTGAGGGAGACATGGAAGTTGTAAGCAGCGTCACAAAATTGCTATATCCGGAAATAGCAAGGATTTACAAAACCACTTCACAGAAAGTTGAAAGGGCAATCCGCAATGCCATTGAAGTATCATGGACACGCGGAAACACAGAAACAATGGAAGAACTATTTGGCTACTCCACAGCTTCCGGAAAAGGAAGACCCACCAACAGCGAATACATAGCCAGAATTGCAGATAAAATACGTTTGGATTATAGAACCAGTGAAATTGCATCGTAGAATATACATATGTACTTAAAAATAAATCCGAAGTTTAGCGCGGTTAGCTTTGGATTTATTTTTATTGTCCTTGAATAATCGGGGAAGATTATTTATAATGATAATTGCATGAAAAGATTGCCGCAGAATAATAACTAAGCTGTGGCGGTAATGGAGAGAGATAAATGGCAAATAAAGAAATTAAAATCGGAAATTATGTGATTAACGAAAACACCCGGCCTTATATGATTGCAGAGATTGGAATCAATCACAATGGTGATATGGATATTGCCAAAAAGTTGATTGATGCCGCCAATGCTACCGGATGGCACAATGTGAAATTTCAGAAAAGGACACCGGAGCTGGCGGTCCCTGAAGCACAGAAAAGCGTTATGAGGGAAACCCCCTGGGGTACAATGACTTATCTGGAGTATAAATACCGGGTGGAGTTTGAAAAGGAACAGTATGATGTGATTGATGCTTACTGTAAGGACAAAGGCATGACATGGAGCGCTTCTCCCTGGGATATGCCCAGCCTGGAATTCCTGCTGAATTATGATGTTCCTTACATTAAAGTGGCAAGCGCTTCAAACGGAAGGGATGAAATGATTGCCGAGGCGGCAAGATCCGGCAGACCAGTCATTCTTTCCACAGGCATGACTACCATGGAAGAGGTTGACCATGCGGTTGAAGTACTTGAAAAATATGGTAAAGGCGATTACATCCTGCTTCATACGAACAGCGCTTATCCGGCACCGGTTAAGGATTTGAATCTCCGCATGATTGAGACTTTGCGGAAGAGATTTGATTGTCTGGTAGGGTACAGCGGACACGAGTCCAATATGGAGCCGACCATTGCGGCTGCGGTTTTAGGAGCATGTGTCATTGAACGCCATGTAACCCTTTCCCATGATATGTGGGGCAGTGACCAGAAATCCAGTCTGGAGGTTCACGCTATGGATATGCTCAATAAGAGAATCCAGACTGTTTTTGAATCTCTTGGCACAGGCGAGAAATATATGTCTGAAAGCGAAGCGGCTCAAAGAAAGAAATTGAGAACCGTATAACAAAGATTAAAATTCTATTATCTGAATTACAATTCAACAATTCTGCTCCATCGGCATCTTCAGATGCCGGTGGAGTCAAAAATTAATTCCAACAATTATGAAAAGCAACACAAAAGCAGTACAAACAAAGAAAATAATCTGCACCTAAAGCAGATAATTATGTGGTTTAGTAGCACTTTTTTTAAGTGTTTATTAAAAAAAAAAATTTTTACAAAATGTAACTAAAAATAGTTGCAAAAAAGAGAAAGAGAGGATATGATATGAGTAAGAAGGAAAAACTAAAAGAGAAGTTTGAAAAACAGCCCAAGGATTTCACCTATGAAGAACTGGTATTTCTTCTGACAGCACTGGGATTTGAGGAGGCAAAAACCGGGCATGCCACCGGATCGGCAGTATGTTTTATTCACAAACGCACGGGCTATCCCATACGTTTTCACAGACCCCATCCGGGCAACATCATAAAGGGCTATTTAATGAAACAGATTAAACTGACATTAAAGAAGGAGGGATTATTATGAAAGGATATCTGAAATACAAAAATTATATGGGCAGTGTGGAATATTCCGCAGAAGATGACTGCTTATTCGGGAAAGTAATAGGAATACGCGGGTTGATTTCTTATGAGGGGAACGGCCTGGATGAATTAAAAGCTGATTTTCATCAGGCGGTGGATGATTACCTGCAAATGTGCATAAAAGAAAAAAAGCAGCCCGAGACTGCTTTCAAAGGCAGCTTCAATGTCAGAATCGACCCTGAACTGCACAGAAATATCGCTATAAGAGCCAAAGAGGCAAATATGTCCTTAAATGCATTTGTCAAACAGGCGCTGGTGCATTCTCTTTTATAGATATTATTTGGCGCCTCTCTGGTTGAATAAAACAACCAGTGTCTGCAAAATGATTTTAATATCCAGCCCAAGCGACCAGTTATCGATATAGTGGAGGTCCAGGCGCAATACTTCTTCAAAATTGGTAATATTGCTCCGTCCGCTGACCTGCCACAGTCCGGTCAATCCCGGTTTGATACTGAGACGCCGTCTATAAGAGAGGTTATACTGGGCATATTCATCAGGTGTGGGCGGTCTGGTGCCCACCAGGCTCATCTGCCCGATTAAAATATTATAAAACTGGGGCAGTTCGTCCAGGCTGGTTTTTCGGAGGAAGTGCCCGATTTTTGTAATGCGTGGGTCGTCGGTAACCTTAAACATAGGCCCGTCCATTTCGTTCTTTGCCTTCAATTCTTCTTTTTTCAAATCAGCATCCACATACATAGAGCGGAATTTATATAGATAGAATTCCCTGCCGTTTAAGCCGATTCGTTTCTGTCTGTAAAAAACCGGTCCGTGGGAGTCACATTTTATGACAATTCCGATAAAAGGAAACAGAATGAGAGTGATTAGAATACCAAAAAATGAGCCCACAATATCCAGCAGTCGTTTTATCATTAACCTGTGAAAATCAAAATCGGAAACACTGTAGGTTAAGACTGTAAGCCCTGCAAAGGTTTCGGAAGTCCTGTGGGCAATTAAATGGTCGAAGGGGTCAATATTGACATGGACGGTAATTCCCGCAAGCTCAAATTTCTCAATGAGACTTCCCAGCTCTTTATTGTTATATTCCGGCAGATAAATAAATACTTCATCCAAAACCAGCTCGTTAATATGCTCGAAAAGATTTTCTTTCCCCGCAACGACGGGTACGTGGTGGAACTCTTCACCAACCAGGGAGACGTCCATCAGAGCAAGTGCAGTAATATGGTGAGACCATTCCATGTCAGTTTTTAATTTGGGGAGCAGCTCCTCAATATGGCGGCTCTCCGTAATGACCATCATTTTGGAACTACTGCTGCTGTGCAAGTAAATCTGCGTGAGAAAATGCTTGATACAAAGGCGGACCAGATAAGAAAATATGAAATTATAGATTAAAAAATAGGCAAATGCCAATCGGGAAAAGTCCTGGGCTTTCTGGGTAAAGAACAGGAAAAGACCCATGCCGCAGCCTAAGGCAATATCGTATTTTAAGACAAAGAAGAACTCTGCCAGGTATCCTCTAGTCATAAATTCTGTATTCCAGTTCAGGAGTACATAAGATAAGAGGCAGAGAATCACGGCAAAAAACAGAATCAGCATATAATACTGGGTGCTGCGTCTGACGTCGGCAACGATGCCGCGGGTAAGGATTGCCAGTACGTAGGACAGGCAGATACATGCTAAGTCGGCAAAAAACAGTGTGTAATTCTGGATGATATTCTGCTTTTGGTTAGTGGGTGACATAGGAATTCCTCTTTTTATATTGTGCTGGTGGTGGTACGGGGGATAAAGCGTCTCTATACTTTTTGGCGGGCGGGGTGCATCAACTGTTTCTTTTCTTTGCGCGGGTTCCAAACATAAGATTTTCTAAATGTTCCGGCAGGGTAACTGGCACCGTACGCAACCGGCATATAGCGGCGTCCATGCCGCGATATGCCTTTCTCCAACGTCCTGTTGGAGAATTGCTGGCATTGAAACGGAACATTAAGAAAATCTAATGTTTTGCCACAAGGCGCAAAGAAAAGAAACAGTTGATGCACCCCGCCCGCCAAAAAGTATAGAGACGCTTTATCCCCCGGCGCTGTTGTTGTGAGTGTTATTCTTCTCGCTAACGCTCATTATATCATAGAAATATAAAAGGGTGTAGTCTCTTTTGAGGACGGTATTTTATTGGGGCTTTATCTTTAATGCTGTAATATATAGAATATGCAAATTAGAAGAAATGAGTTATAATTAATTAGTTAAGGTATCAGGGGCACAAGGCGTATGTGGAAATTTGGGCAGGCATTGGGGGAAATTATTTGCTGCATTTGCGCTTTGTGAAAAAAACATTAGATTTTCTTAATGTTTCGTTCTTATACACAGCAATTCTCCAACAGGACGTTGGAGAAAGGCATATCGCGGCATGGACGCCGCT
>CAZZHJ010000178.1:0-4676 GCA_964653815.1 uncultured Lachnospiraceae bacterium | reverse complement strand
AGATTGTTGTTTTTATAACTTGACTGGAAATTGGCGTCTTTTCTAACAGCCTGCGCGTGGATGGAGGAAGGGGACGGAAACGCCGCCAATGCGGCATCCGTGCCGCAGTGACCGCTAAAATTGCCATCCGGGCAATTTTTTCCTGATAGAGGGGCAGGCTGTAAGAAAAAGGGCCAATTTGCAGTAAAAAGTTATAAAAACAACAATCTTTTTCCCCTTTCCGGATATCCCCTTAGGGATGACCCCATGCATTTATCCCCCTGCCTCACTTGGATGTGGGAATGTTATGGTATGATGGCTCTAGTGTTGTGTACATATATAGGTAGTGAGAGATTTAGTGTGTTATGTGTGTATGTGGACGTTGAGGGATTTGATGGGGTGTGTTAGAATAGTTGCGGGTTGGAGATTGTTTACGAGTTAGGAGGAAGATTCTTAGTATGATAGGATTGGGAACAATCGTAAATGCTGGTGCGATTATAGCGGGAGGCCTGGGAGGGCTTGTATCGAGACGGTTCTTGAAGGAGCGATATCAGGAAACCATTATGAAGGCCATGGGATTTGCGATTATTGTGATGGCGTTAGGCAGTACATTGTCACAGATGTTTGTGGTAAATATATCGGAGGAAGCAGGGCAGTTTAAGGGGAATCTGGATGTGCAGGGTACTATGATGATGATTGTGTCCCTGGCAGTGGGAGCATTGCTGGGGGAAATTATTGACCTGAATCATTGGTTTGAAAGATTTGGCGCATGGCTGCGGGATAAAACCGGCAATCAGAAAGATGGTCATTTTATAGATGCCTTTGTCTCAGCATCACTAACGGTTTGTGTCGGGGCAATGGCAGTTATAGGCGCTATACAGGATGGCATCAGCGGTAGTCATGACACGATGTACGCAAAAGCAATCCTCGATTTAATCATTATTATGCTGATGACGGCATCTCTTGGCAAAGGATGTATTTTTTCGGCAATACCCGTATTTGTTTTTCAGGGAACGATTACCCTACTGGCACGGCAGGCGGCGCCAATCATGACTGACACTGCTGTCAGTAATCTCTCTTTAGTGGGAAATGTCTTGATTCTATGCGTTGGAACGAATCTCATCTGGCCCAAAACAATACGTGTTGCCAATGTTCTTCCGGCATTAGTGATTGCTGTTCTATTTGCTGTGTTATAAGGAAGGTTGTTGGCTCCGGAGCAGGCGGTATGTCCCAAAGTTTTTACATACCGCCTGCTCCAAGGTTTCGCCATTTCAAAGTCTTTATAGTAGCAACAATAATCACCAAGTGAGGGGATGCGTGGGGCACATGTAGGTATGGCTTTCAGGGGGAGGGGCTTGACAGGGCGGGAAAATGCTTTTGTTTTTCACTGCATAGTTTTAAATCGGCAATTTTTCTTACAGCCTGCCTCAATATCCCAGGGGAAAATTGCCTGGATGGCAATTTTAGCCGTCTTGCGGCATGGATGCCGCATTTGACGGCGCCCCGGAAGTTGCTAACATCTTCCGCAGGCTGTTAGAAAAATCCGATTAAAAACTCCGGCAATGAAAAACAAAAGTATTTTCCCGTCCTGATAAGCCCATTTCCCTGAAAGCCATACTTACATGTGCCCCATCGCAGCCCCGTCTCTTCACCCTAAAAGACGCTCGATTTCTTCTTTGTAAGGGGCTCTTGTTTTCCCGGGATTTTCCTCATCAGGAATCCAGGGAGTCTCCAGAATCTTAGGAATCTCCACAAAATCCGGATGATGCACAATCTCATAGAGCGCATCAAATCCGATATACCCTTCTCCCAGATTAGCATGTCGGTCTTTTGCCGCACCTTGGGGATTTTTACTGTCATTAATATGAAATACTGCAATCTGCTCCTTGCCGATGATGCGGTCAAACTCTGCGATGACACCGTCAAAATCCTCCCGGATATTATAGCCTGCATCGTGAGTATGGCAGGTGTCAAAGCAGACCCGCAGGTTTTCGGGGTATTTTACGCCGTCATAAATTGCTGCCAGTTCCTCAAAGCTTCTTCCGATTTCAGAGCCCTTCCCTGCCATGGTTTCCAAAGCAATTTTGCAAGGCATATTCTTAGTCATAACCTCATTCAGACCTTCAATAATTTTGGCAATGCCCTTATCTGCGCCTTCCCCCACATGAGAGCCGGGATGAAGAACCAGCACATTGCTTCTGAAATCAACGCTTCTTGTAAGCTCCTTTTCCAGAAATTCCACAGCCAGGCTAAAGGTTTCGGGCTTCAACGTATTGGCAAGATTTATAATATATGGGGCATGTATAACAATCTCATGAATCCCATGTTCCGCAAGATAAGCCCACCCGGCATCCAGATTACACTCCGTTGTATCCTTGCGTCTTGTATTCTGGGGCGCACCGGTATATACCATCAACGTATTAGCGCCATAAGATATCGCTTCCTTGGCAGAACCTAAAAACATTTCTTTTCCACTCATTCCCACATGGGAGCCCAAAAAAATTTTTTGTGTAGTACTCATAATAGATACTCCTTTTCTTCTTAATTACGCTAGAGGCTTGAGAAACCTCAAAATGGGCGTGTTATAAAAAACACGCATGCTATTGTATTAGGGTTAAAAATTTGCGCGTTATTCTATATAATGATAAATACCACATAACGAGCGTTTTTGAAAAGGAGCCTTAGTAACATTATCCACAATGAGAAAATGGCAGTTCACATAAATTGAAAAAATGAAAAGCGTTATTCAATGTGGGGAAAAGTCGAAAATTTGGGAAATTTGCAAGAAGTGACAAGCGGTCTTGCAGTTTTTTTGACGAATCATGTCGGTAATTGGAAAGAATTTGATGTGGATAACTCTGTGGAAATTGGGGATTTATTTTAAAAATGTATCGTTATGTAATTTTTGCAAGAAAAATGTCATAAGAAATTTGCAATGAAAGTGTCAAAAATGTAAACAATCAAAGCGGAAAGTCAATAAAATTATGTTAACACAGTAAAAATTGGCGGTGTGCGATGGAAAAACGTATGATATTTAAGATTTTTTTCTCTAAATGTTTCAACATATGGTAGATATGTGTTATAATAAGTACAATATTTTCCAAAAAAAGTATTAAAATACATTGACAGAGACCGTATATCATGGTATCTTAAGTGTACTAATCTGGATAGTACACACGGAAATTGTGATAACGGGTTAGGAGGAGCAAAGAAATGTGGGCTTATGAAAGCGTGTTTTATCAAATCTATCCTTTGGGATTCTGCGGGGCGCCTTTTGAGAATGACGGCGTAGAAGAATCCAGAATTTTAAAGGTTATGGATTGGATTCCCCATATGAAGAAGCTGGGGACCAATGCAATTTATTTTTCGCCGGTATTTGATTCTGATACACATGGATACAATACTAGGGATTATCGCAAAATCGACTGCAGGCTAGGCAGCAATGAAGATTTCAAAAAGGTATGCGATGCATTACATAAGGAAGGAATTAAAATTGTATTAGACGGCGTGTTCAATCATGTGGGCCGGGGCTTCTGGGCATTTCAGGATGTTTTAAAGAACCGGGAGGGATCTCCTTACAGGGACTGGTTCCACCGCATTGATTTTGGAGGGAATTCCAACTACAACGACGGATTGTGGTATGAAGGCTGGGAAGGCAATTACGATTTGGTAAAGCTGAACCTTCGGAATGAAGCTGTGATTTCACATCTTTTGGAGTGTGTGAAGGGCTGGATTGATGAATTTGACATTGATGGACTGAGACTGGATGTTGCTTATTGTCTGGATCATGATTTTGTCAGAAGGCTGAGAAGCTTTTGCGACAGCCAGAAGGCTGAGTTTTTCCTGTTAGGTGAAATGCTTCATGGGGATTACAACCAGATGGTTAATGAAGGAATGCTGCATTCCGCTACCAATTACGAATGCTATAAAGGGCTGTTTTCCAGCTTTAACAGCATGAATATGTTTGAAATCAATCATTCCCTGTTGCGTCAGTTCGGACCTGAGAACTGGACATTATACAAAGGGAAACACTTGTTATCATTTGTGGACAACCATGATGTGTCCCGGATTGCAAGTAATCTGACCAATGAAAAGCATCTGCCCCTTATTTATGCATTGATGTTTGGTATGCCTGGAATCCCCTGTGTTTATTACGGCAGCGAATGGGGAGCAAAGGCGGATAAAAGGGAGGGGGACTCGGCGCTTCGGGCATGCTTTGAAAAACCGGAAGAAAATTCCTTAACAGAGTTTATCAGTACCCTTGCAAAGGCAAAAAGAAACAGTAAGGCATTAAATTATGGAGATTTTAAGTCCATTATTTTAACCAATAAGCAGTGTATATTCGAAAGAAGATGCGATGAAGAGAGAGTACTAGTTGCAATCAATGCGGATTCCGAGAGCTATACAGCCCATTTTGATGCCGGATGCGGAATGGCAGAGGATTTAATCAGTGGAAAGCCTCATGATTTCGGCGGAGGAAGTGAACTGCCTCCCTACAGCGCTGCATTCTGGAAAATGGAAAGATAAAGGATTGTACGGGTCGGTATGGATTGGGGCTGACCTGGCGGAGGTGTGAAATGGAGGCAGGACAGAAGGCTGTCATTCGGGTAAAAGGATTATATAAGGTATATAAGGTGGGAACTACCAAGGTGCGTGCTTTAAACGGCGTGGATTTTGATATTCACAGAGGAGAGTTT
>CAZZHJ010000177.1:0-4680 GCA_964653815.1 uncultured Lachnospiraceae bacterium | reverse complement strand
TATCTTTATTCTTCCCGTAAGCATATTATAAAATACAAATGCATCAAAACTGCATCATATTCGGTATTTTTTATTATTTTTTTATAAAATTTAAATGAAACTCACAGTGTATATAATTTACAAGATGACAAAATGTATTGTAGAATAAATAAAATCGTGTCTGGGAAAAAATGCTTTGAAAGAAAGCAAAATGGCTGAAAAGCCGATTGAAAAAGGAGATAAAATATATGTGCACAATAATATATATGAACAAAGAGGTTTAAAAAAGGCATAATTTACTTATGCCTTTACATCAAACCCTGCTGCCAAAGATACCGATGAGCCAAGGGATGCTGCTATAACGCTCCGCGTCACACTTCTTACATCCTTTCCCGTAGCTGCTGCATAAAAGCTTCCCGTTTCTTTGCTTTTTGCCAGCTTTTCTCTCCATTCTTTATAAATTGCCCGCTCTTTTGTTTTTTTCTCCAACCGCTTTTCTTCCTCTTTCTTTTTACCTGCACGTTTTTTAGAAAGTCTTGCTTCCTCTGCGCTTTTCTCTTTTATCTTCCTCTCGGCATTTTCTATTGCAATTTTTCCGTCAGGATCATTGGTACATCCGCTCATTATAGTGATATTGCCGTCATCATCAAAGATATAAGCAGCATAGGTGCAAACAGGACTCCCCTGCATAGTCTTTGTAAAGTTTACAAGCGATTTTACACAGTCAGGAATGGCCGCCAGATTTTCTTCCAGATATTTAGCCTTCTCTGGGTCATTCATGCACTTCTTCAAAAACGCACTTGATACCAATACAGTTGTTGGAACTCCCTGCATTGAAGTTGTCCCTGCATTCATATAGCTGTATTTTCCCTGTAAATACCCGGAATAATCATTTACGGTGCTAAACCCCGTCTTAATCTGCTCCGTTCTTGTTACGCCGGGTGTTGGAGTTTTCAATTCCACCGTGCTTGTTATCACATTGCTTTCCTTTGATCTTTCACCATTCTCGACACCGTCCGCTTTTTTCACGATATTTGTATTGCCTGTTACATAGTTATTGTGATTATTTGCAATTTCCATTGACATGGCATTCCCTCTCCTTCTACTCCGTTATTTCATGACCATTCCAGCCCAGATTCATGTAATACTGCGGAATTTCCCCATGGGCTTCCCTATATTGTAAGATTTCGTACATCATCTGCTTATAGTCAAAATAACGGCTTACACTATCCGCCCCGTTTATCAGAGATGCCACCGGATAGGGAAGTCCTGCAATCTCCTCATTCACAATTATTCCCGTCTGGTTCCGTTTGATAGATAAATCTTCCACTGATATCTTGCCGCCTGACACATTTCCAAGGAAACGATTACATTCCTCTACATACCCTGCAAGCCTGTACTGGTAATCCGTCATTGCTTCAGTTTCTTTAGATGTTTCCAGATATATATTTTGAAAGCTTTCCCGATGGTCTGTAATATAATCCTCCACCGCTTTTTTCTCTTCTCCGTCTAAACCGCTGACCTGAACATTGCCATAAGGCGGAAGGTAGATTTCAAAGCTTTTTCCTGAAATCCCCATGTATTCCAGAAATTCAGAAAAATCCTTCTCAATTCCGGCTTTCCTTCTCATGGATTCCCCTTGGTAAATCTCTTCCTGATTACCAAAAATGGCAACATAGGCACGCTCCGCTTCTGATAAGGTCCTGCCGTTTCTTTCTTCCTCCAGCAGTTCGGAAGCGCTCATAGTTCCCTTATATTTTAATTCCTCCGGCAGTTCCTCAAACTGCTTTTCATGAAGTTTCTCAATTCCGGCCGCATTTCTCGCCTCATTTTCTTCCTTCGCCCCGATTCCCAGGCTGCAACGCTCCGAGCCATCCTCTACAAGCTTTTTTTCCTTTACACGCTCCATCCATTTTGTAACTTCCTCCGGCATATCACCCTGTGAAAAAGTAAGCTTATAGCTTCCTTCCACACTTTGCTCCGTATCATGCTGGCTTATCTTTATAACAAAATTCCGACAATTAGACCAGTCGCAGGGAATAGTAAGGGTTTTCGTTCCATCCTCATTGGAAACCGCCATTCCTACCTGATTTCCCTCACTGTCATAAACAGCCAAATCATAGTCTGCGCCTTCCGGCATCTCCATATTTACGATTACAGGCCTTCTGCTCAGAATCTGTGACCGGGTGTCCACATGAAAATAGTCCACGTCATAGGGACTGCTCATAGTCCCGCTAAAATAGCTGTCACTATTTCTTCCTGCTACAAGGTAGGACAGGTCAAATGTCCCCTGGCTGTAGCGGTCTATATCCGCAGCCTGAACTGCCCTTGCCGACGCATTGCGGTAAACATCATTGGCACCGTCATTCTTTTCTGTCAGAACCACTGCCGCATTTAAATCCTTCATTTGACTCTGCGGTTTCTGGTATGGAATCTGAACATATCTATGATTTCCCGGAAGGTGTAAAACTTCATCTGTAAGACGTGATACCCTTCCTTCTCTTATCGTTCGGTCTACTATTTCCTGATAATGACTTAAGGAAGGACTCTGCAGCGTATACGTGGAATATACTTTTGATGGTAAATGGATACTCATTATTTTTACACCTTTCTACTTCTGTGTTGTCATCAATAATCTCTTTCACTTTTTATATCGACAATTAATTTTAGTATTGAGTTAAAATGTAATGAAACGCCTTGAAATGGGAACGAAATATTCTGACAAAAAAATTGCAAACCAACTGGCTTGCAATTCCATTTTTAAGTCCTGATTTTTCAGACCAAACTATTCTTCTTCCTTTTCTTCATCCGCGCCAGGATGCACCTGTACATTTTTATGGGGCGATTTTCCCACAATTTCTATTCCCTTGCTCACAGCTACTGTAACTTCAATATCCGGCTGTATCTGAGTTACTTCAAACTGATAGAATACCTTTCCCTTAATAGATTGCACATACTGTGCCGGAAGACGGTTTAAAGCATATGTCGCTATATCCAGCCGGCAGTTATCACACTTGCAATATTCCGTATTTTTCCATAACTGGTCAATCTTATTTAATACGGTTTCTTCCATTAAGTTTGTCAAACCTACCATACTCTTCTGCCCCTTTTATCACTTTTATCCCTAAGTATTCAATCAGCCTGTCCCCTCAGGCCAATCTGCACTTTTTTAATCATTATATCATTAAATTCCTAATAAAAAAATACCTTTTCTATAATTAATGCCTTTTTCAGACATCCACCCAGCCTGCGACCCGGAATACTCCTCCAGAAATCATCCGCTGATAACCTTCGACCTGATAAATGAATTACACCAGAATTCTAGCAACAATTACGCTTTCCGCAGAAGGACTATCCGCCTACCATTATGTCAGCGCCATGTGGAATATATTATCAGAAAATGTTAAACGTCACAAGATATTCCTGTTTTTTCTTTGTTTCAAAAATCAAGTGAGATCATAAAAATGCCACCCACAATGCATATGGGTGGCATTTTAATATTTCATTAGTGTTTCATTTTTGTTGCAATAAACAGACCAATCAGCAGAACTAATA
This sequence comes from uncultured Lachnospiraceae bacterium, assembly GCA_964653815.1. GTDB lineage: Bacteria > Bacillota > Clostridia > Lachnospirales > Lachnospiraceae > UBA2882. The sequence goes on along the minus strand of CAZZHJ010000177.1, from coordinate 1,146 downwards.
CAGAACTCCCCAGCATAATTAATTTATCAATGAAAATGTTATCGGACGATAAAGTATCCTCATTTTCCTGCATTTCTTGTCTGTCCGATGGTTGCTTATCATCAGGTAAATCCACTCTATCCGGCGGTTCTATTCCGTCAGGACTTTTCATATCATTTGGGATTTCCATGCCGTCAGGTGGTTCCATATTATTTGGCACTCCCATACCATCAGGTGGTTCCATTCCGCCAGGAGGTTTATCATCAGAAAAATTTGAATCATCAGGCGGCTCAAACATATTATCCACAGGAAGAACATCCTCCGGCCTTTCAGGCATTCCCCTGCGGCCTCCGCCATCCCGCATACCGCCTCCAAACATTCCGCCCGGATCAAAACCAAAAGTCGTAGAATTATCAATGCTAATCTGCTCCTCTACGTCATCAATTGCAATCGTGCAGACATCTCCCACCTTCAACTCAGGTGTACTGAGCACAACAGAAGAAAATCCGTAGGGAATATCCTCTGAAAGAAGTTCTCTGCCATCAGAATCCTTCAGGCTTATTGTTGTTCCTTCCCCTGCGACAGCACTGTACATCAAAAATCCCTGAGGGGAATCGGCATCAAAGCCCTCCGCCATCATGCTGTTTCCACAGGCGATTACCGTACCGCCGCTGACTACGCATCTGCCTCCGTTTTCACTGCCGTAATCAATGGCACAGTTGCCTCCGTTGTCAGGAACGCTGATAAATACTCTGCCGCCCTCAATATAAATATCTCCGTTGGAATCCAAACCGTCCGCATCTCTGCCGGAAGGATTTGTAATCCTGATATCTCCGTCTATAATGCGGATGACTGAATTCTCTCCGCTGCCGGCAGCATTGATTCCATCATCTGCTGCCATAATGTCAATGGTTCCGCCGGCAATGGTAATGTCAACAGCTTCAAGACCTTCATAACAATCAGTAACAGAAATCCTTCCTGATTCCACATAAAGAAACGCTGTTTCATCGTCATTGGCCACCGTAATGCCGTCGTCTCCTGAAGAGATGGAAATCACAGACTCCCGGATACGTACACTGTCATTGGCATGGATGCCGTCCTGTACCGCATTTATGGCAATATTGCCGCCGGTAATTACCAGATCATCATTACATACAATTCCATGCT
>CAZZHJ010000176.1:0-4739 GCA_964653815.1 uncultured Lachnospiraceae bacterium | reverse complement strand
ACCATGTACAGACAGCTTTTTGACCAGTATAAGGCATTTACAAAGGCATGAAAAAGCCGTAGAGAGTTTCTCATAGAGGCGGGAAAGCTGCCCGGCATCTATGCGCAGGAATTTTATGAGACAACCTATCATGAGGACGGCACCATTGCGGATTTTTCTCCTGTTATACCGGAGCTTCCAAAGAAGATAATGAAGGAAATGGTTAAAGATTTAAGCAATACCTATTATCCCGAAAAGCCGGTGGTTCCTTTTATCAGAGTTACCCAGGACAGAGTGGTCCTGGAAATCCAGAGAGGGTGTATCAGAGGCTGTCGCTTTTGCCAGGCAGGGCAGTTATACAGGCCTGTCAGGGAGCGTTCTTTAGAATTTTTAAAAGAATATGCCGTTGCAATGCTGAAAGCCACGGGACATGAGGAAATTTCTTTAAGTTCCTTAAGTTCCAGCGATTTTTCAAAACTGCCGGAGTTTATAGATTATCTGATAGAGGAATGCAGGAAGCGGCATGTGAATATTTCCCTGCCTTCTTTAAGAATTGACGCTTTTTCTCTGGATGTTATGAGCAAGGTGCAGGATGTAAAAAAGAGCAGCCTGACCTTTGCGCCGGAAGCCGGGACCCAGAGAATGCGTAATGTGATCAATAAGGGATTGACGGAAGAAGTTATTTTAAACGGTGCAAAGCTTGCCTTTGAAGGTGGATGGAATAAGGTGAAGCTGTATTTCATGCTGGGGCTTCCTACAGAAACAGATGAGGATGCCAGAGGCATTGCAGTTCTTGCCAATGAAATTGCCAAATTATATTATGAGACCGTGCCTAAGGAAAAGCGAAACGGTAAGGTGCAGATAACAGCAAGTACATCCTTCTTTATTCCCAAGCCTTTTACGCCTTTTCAGTGGGCACCTATGTGTACTAAGGAGCAGTTTCTGGACAAGGCCCATACGGTTAAAACAGCGGTTTTGGAGCAGTTAAATAAAAAGAGTATCAAGTATAACTGGCATGAAGCGGATGTTTCTGTGTTGGAAGGGATTCTGGCAAGAGGGGACAGGAGAGTCGCTGATGTGATTTATATGGCGTATCAAAAGGGTTGTATTTATGATGCGTGGGGAGAATATTATAAGCATGACGTGTGGATGGAGTGCTTTGATGCCTGCGGACTTTCTGTTGATTTTTATACTACAAGGGAAAGAAGTCTGGATGAGAAACTTCCGTGGGATTTTATTGACTGCGGCGTGACGAAGGAGTTTTTGAAGAGAGAATGGGAACGGGCACTTCGTGAGGAAGTGACGCCGAATTGTAAGATGGAATGCCAGAGGTGCGGTGCGGCCAGATTCGGGACGGGTATCTGTTTCGAGGAGAAGGACTGAAAAAGGGACAGCTTGATTGTTCCGGCGTTTTTCCGAGGAGTCACTTTTTGAAGGATATGAAAGGATCTTTATGAAATACAGGATTAAATTTTCGAAATACAGTTCCATAATATTTATCGGGCATCTGGACATGATGCGTTATTTTCAGAAGGCAATTAGGAGGGCGGAGATTCCTATTGCTTATTCTACGGGATTTTCTCCTCATCAGATTATGTCTTTTGCGGCACCTTTGGGGGTGGGATTGTATAGTAACGGGGAGTATCTGGATATTGAAGTGACGGAAGAAATGGCTACGGCTGATATGAAAGAGGCATTGAACCGGACTATGGCGGAAGGAGTGGAGATTCTTTCTGTTAAGGCTTTGCCGGAGGATGCGGAAAATGCTATGGCAAGTGTGGCGGCGGCAGGGTATTTTGTGCAAATCAGAAAGGGGCATGAACCGGATTTCAGGTTTGGGGAAAGGTTTGATGATTTTATGGCACAGGCCTCTATTCCTTATGAAAAAGAGACAAAGAAAAGCAAGAAGATTCTTGATTTGAAAGAGGGCATTTATGATTATGAAGTAAAAGAAGACGGAGTCTATCTTTTGGTTAATGCCAGCAGCAGTGGGAATATTAAGCCGGGAATGATTATGGAGGCTTATTATGCATATATGGGTAAAAAAACGGGAGAATTTGATTTTGTAGTTACCCGGGAAGAAACTTATACGAAAAATGATAGCGGACAATTTATATCGTTGGATGAAGTGGGAAGGGATATCTGATGCAGACGGTTATTTTCACGGATATAGAAGGAAAGAGGGGCTTTTTTTCCATTGATGAGGGAAGGCTTCATCTGGCGGCTTTCGACACTTCGGGAAGCCGGGATATGGGGCAGATATTTGTAGGGAAAATTACTAATATACTGCCTAACTTAAAGGCGGCATTTGTGGAGTATAAAAAAGGAGTTAAGGGATTTCTGCCTTTGACGGATAAACAGTTAGCAGATTTTACATGTAACAGCCTTCTGCCTGTTCAGGTGGTAAAGGAAGCGGTAAAGACTAAGGATGCCGTGCTTTCCCTGGAGCTTTCGCTGGCGGGGATTTACTGCGTTGTGACAGATAAGCCCGGAGGGATTACTTTTTCTAAAAAGCTGCCGGCTTCTTTGAGGGAACAGCTTTTGGAAGTCTGTTCTCCTTATGTGACGGAACAGATGACTTGTATTGTGAGGACTAACGTGGCTACTTTGGAAAGTGAAGATTATCATTTACTTACGGATGAGATTGCCGCTATGGAGAAGGAACTGAAACGGCTGAAGGAAACTGCGGACAGCAGAACGGCTTGTTCCAGACTCCATGAGGGAACTTATTTTGTAAAAGCCCAGCTTTCCAAAATGAATTTTAAAGATGTTTCGAAGATTGTTACGGATTCCAGGGAAGAGTTTGACCAGATGAGTCAACTTCTTCCAGGAAAGCTTTCCGATGGGCTGCAGCTTTATGAGGATACTTCTTTTCCCTTGCAGGCGTTGTACGGGCTGAAAGGAAAACTCCATGAGGCCGTAAGCCGGACTGTATGGCTGAAATCAGGGGGCTATCTTGTTATTGAGCCTACGGAGGCCCTTACGGTTATAGATGTAAACTCCGGTAAAAATATTAAAAAAATGAGTAAGAAAGAGCTTTGCACCCTTACCAATAAGGAGGCAGCGGAAACGATTCCCTATATCTTGACCTCCCGCAATATTACGGGAATTGTCATTGTGGATTTTATCAGTACGGATTCCGGGAAAGAAGATGAAAAGCTGTTAAAGCTTCTTCGAGGCAAAATTGCCATAGACCATGTAAAAACCGATGTTGTGGACATTACCCCTTTAGGGCTTGTGGAAATCACAAGGCAGAAAAAAGAGAGCCCTTTAAAGGAGCAGTTATGCGAGGTGGGACTTTATGAAATTATTAAGCATTGAAAAAGTAAAGGATGGCAAATATCTGAAAGGCTATGAGCTTACCTATCTGAACAAAAAAGGAAGGGAAAAGAAATATGAGATTGTCAGCCGCAGTGAAATTGCCGGACCGGAGGATTTGGGGACATCCATAAGCGGGCTTTCCCTAGTGGTCCTTTGTGATGACAGGCTTTTGCTGTTAAAAGAATTCCGTATGGGAATCAACAGGGAAATTTACAATCTCTGTGCGGGGATGTTAGAGCCGGGAGAATCTGTGGAAGAGTGTATTGAACGGGAATTGTATGAAGAAACGGGGCTTAAGCTAAAACGTATCATTGATATTCTGCCTCCTTCCTTTGCAGCAGTGGCTTTTTCCGATGTGAAAACACGGATAGCCGTTATTGAAGCTGAAGGGGAATTTTCCGACCATACATCCGAAAATGAACAGATTCAGGCGGCATTTTATACAAAGGAAGAGTGCAGAGAGCTTCTGGCAAGTGCGGAGTTTTCCTCCAGAAGTCAGATGATTGCCTATTTCTTTACAAAAAATGCCTTCTCAGAACTTGACAATTGGTAAGAATACATGCTATTATACTACGGTATGCCGCATAACGAGGTAAAAGTATGTCCAAAACCATGATAAATAATGGCAGGAGACATCACCGCAGTTAGCGAGTAATTAATAGGAGGTGCCTTATGTACGCAATTATTGCAACAGGTGGAAAACAGTACAAGGTTTCTGAAGGCGACATCATCAGAATTGAGAAATTAGATGATGAAGACGGAAGCACTGTAACATTTGACCAGGTTCTTGCAGTAAATGATAACGGCTTAAAGGTTGGTTCTGACGTTGCTTCTTCTACAGTAACAGCAACTGTTATGAATCAGGGAAAAGCTAAAAAGGTTATTGTATACAAGTACAAGAGAAAAACCGGTTATCACAAGAAAAACGGTCATAGACAAGCATACACTCAGGTTAAAATTGAGAAAATTAATGCTTAATAATCAGGTGGCATAGATGACAGCCATAACAGTTTTATGCGATAAAGAATCAAATACCATGAAAGGATTTGAAATCAAAGGACATGCGGGATGGGCCGATTCCGGTCAGGATATCGTATGTGGGGGGATTTCGATGCTGGCAATCAATACACAAAATGCCATTGAGCGCTTTTGTGAGGACAGATTCGAACAGACCTATGATGAAAAGAAAGGGTTTATGAGATTTGTTATAGAGGGTTTGCCGGGACATGATGCGGAGCTTCTTTTGGAGGCAGCCAGACTGGGATTTGAAGAAATCGCAGAAGAATATGATGAATTTGTATCGATGAAAATCAAGGAGGTGTAACACCCATGTTAAAATTGAACCTTCAATTTTTCGCTCATAAAAAAGGTGTGGGCTCTACAGTCCCTCGCAGAGGATTATCAGGAAACAGGTTGATATGATCCGTAATGATCATGAT
>CAZZHJ010000175.1:0-4752 GCA_964653815.1 uncultured Lachnospiraceae bacterium | reverse complement strand
GTTTCACCCTTTTATCATTGAAGGTTACAAAAATAAAATTATTACGCTGTTCATAATAATTTAGGCAGATACCAATAGGCGTTACCATCAGGGAATCCTTAATGGCGGTTCTTTCCAGGAAATCAACCTTCATCATAACTTCTTCGCCTCTGACGGCACAGCGTTCTTTAGCAATATCCAGATGCTTTGCCACTCTGTCGGTATAGGTTGCTATTTTACCGCCTCCGCCTACTACAAATACAGCGCTGACCGGTTTGTTCCCGTTTAATTCCTTTATTTTATCCGCCGCTTTCTGGGCCATATCCTCCAGATTATTTTCCACTACAGAAAGAACCTCATCTTTGGAAATCTTCTGGGGCAGTCCCATAATATCCTTATACTCAACAGTCTCTTCTTTCTCAATTCCCCGTTTGATCTGTTCCGCCGTCTGGAAATCAACTAGGCAGTGTCTGGCAATCGTCTCCGTAAGACAGTCTCCTGCCACAGGGAGCATACCGTAAGCAATAATGCTTCCATCCTTGGTTATGGAAATATCTGAGGTTCCTGCGCCCACATCAATTAATGCAATATTCAGCATACGATACATTTCGGGAATGGCAAGTTCTATAGCGGCAATAGGCTCTAAAGTAAGGTTTGCTACCTCAAGTCCTGCCATCTCCACTGCTTTATATAGGCCATCCACCACATCATCCGGCAGAAATGTAGCAATCATATCCGCTGAAATTTCTTTTGCCTTATGATTCTCAAGATTATTCATTGGATACCCGTTCATGTAATAATGCATAACGGAATAGCCCACACAATAGAATTTCATATCGGATTCTTCTTCATTCTGGAAAAGCTCATATGCCTTTTCAATGCCATAGGAATCCAACATATGGATATCCTCTTTGGACAGGGTCTTTTCTCCCTCTAAATCCATATCCACATGAACGGTAACAGTCTTTAGCACACGTCCAGCAGCGGCAATACAAACCTGTTTTAAGGATTCACCGATTTTTTCTTCCAAAAAATCCGTCACTTCCCGAATAGTATCGCTAACCGCACCAATATCATGAATCTGTCCGTCAAGCATAGCGCGGGACTCATGCTCCCTGACCTGCTGTGCCACTACGATAAATCTATCTTTTTGGCGATAGCCTACAGTACCGACAATGCTTCTGGTCCCAATATCCAGACCGTATACATATGAACCTGCTCCTTTATTTACTTTCTGCACCTATGTATTCCCCCAATTTATCATCAATTTGTTTGTATGTATTTTCAGGACTGCCATTATTATCAATCACAACCTTACAGCATTTTATAAACTCTTCATCCCCAAGCTGATGCCGCATAATATTTTGTATCTTTTCCCCGGAATACTGCCTGCTTAGCTGCAGACGGCTGCTCCTGCTTTTTTCTTCTGCCCGGATATACCACAATTCATCCAGGATTTCATTATAGCCTTCTTCAATCAGCAATGCTGCCTCCAAAATAAAAAATGCTTTTTCCCTTTTAGCTTTCTCTTCTTCTATGCGGGTAATTACAAAGTTTTTAACCGCTGGATGAATGATGGCGTTCACCTGTTCCAATAATTCGGGATTGGTAAAAATCAATTCCGCCATCTTATTTTTGTCAATGGTTCCATCACCGGAAAGCACCTGCTCTCCTAAGAGTCCGACAATAGGCTGGTAACAGCTTTGTCCCGGTTCTTTCAAATAATTGGCTATTTCATCCGCTTTATAGATTTGTGCAGGATAATGCTCTTGTATATAACCAAGCACCAATGATTTCCCCGCTCCTATTCCGCCTGTAATTCCAATTGTCCTCATTGCAAACCTCTTTTATATTGCCATAAAGCTCTGTATCTACTATACCATAGGCAGCTTTTAAATAAAATACTGTCGTGTATTCCTTTTAATGGGCATCATACCAGTTTTTCCCGGTATTTAAATCCACTTCCAGAGGCACAGACAAGGAAACCGCATGTTTCATTTTATCATAAAGAATTTCCTTTACCTGTTCAACCTCATCCTCATAGGTCTCAATTAAAAGTTCATCATGAACCTGTAAAATCAATTTTGATTTTAACCCGGCGCTCTTTAAGCCATTGTACACATCAATCATAGCAATCTTCATAATGTCTGCAGCTGTACCTTGAATAGGGGCATTCATTGCCGCCCGTTCCCCGAATTGTCTCTGCATATAGTTGCTTGATGACAACTCAGGCATAGGTCTCCTCCGGTCAAACATCGTAAGCGTATAGCCTGTTTCTTTTGCCTTTGCCACTGTCTCCTCCTGATAGCGCTTAACATCCGGATAGGTGGCAAAATATTTCTCCATATAGTTTGCGGCTTCTTTTTGGGATGTTCCGATATCCTGGCTCAACCCAAAGGCGCTGATTCCATATACAATGCCAAAATTAACTGCTTTAGCATTGCGTCTCTGCAATGAAGTTACCTGGTCCATAGGCGTATGGAATACTCTGGATGCCGTAATTCTGTGAATATCCGCATCGGTATGGTATGCCTCTATTAACCCTTTATCTTCCGATAAATGTGCCAAAATACAAAGCTCTATCTAGGAAAAATCCGCATCGTCCAAAACACAGACATCCTTTCCCACAAAGACATTACGAATCATCCTTCCCATTTCTGTTCTCATGGGAATATTCTGCAGATTCGGCTCTGTAGAAGAAATACGGCCCGTAGCGGTAATCATCTGATTAAAAGAAGAATGAATCCTTCCTCCTTCATCAATAAATTCTGTGAGCCCGTCAGCGTAAGTGCTCTTTAATTTGGCAAGCCCTCTGTACTCCAGGATATCCGCCACTACTGGGTTATCAGCCGCTAACTTTTCCAACACGTCAGCTGCGGTAGAATAGCCGGTCTTCGTCTTTTTTCCGCCCTTTAATCCCATTTTTTCAAAGAGTATTTCTCCCAGCTGTTTGGGGGAATTGATATTGAAGGTTTCTCCCACCTGTTCATAAATCCGGCTCTCTAATTCCTCTATTTTACTTCCCAGCTCCACGCTGTATTCCTTCAGGGCATCCCCTTCTACTAAAACGCCTTCCTTTTCCATGTCATACAACACATAGGTTAAGGGCATTTCTATCTTTTCATACAGGGATAACATATTTTCCTCTGACAGCCGATTCTTTAAAGGTTCATAAGAAAGGTACAATGCAAGACTCTGCATACACGCATATTCCATAAACTCTTCACAGGTTTCCTCCGCCACATCTTCCAGCGGCTTTTTGGCAAACCATTGTTTATAATCCCTGCAGTTTACATCGCCATATTCTCCCCCTACATCTTCCAACAGATATTCCTTGTGGTTGGGGTTTAATAAATATGCCGCAAGCTTACAGTCAAAGAAAGCCCCTGTATCATCATATGGAATCCAGTCATAACATTTTTTTACATCAAATACCAGCAGCTTTTTCTCTTTGTCACGGCAGTTCTTTGCAACTTCCTTTAGGCGTGAAACAACTTGTTCTTCCGTGATAAGATTCTTGATAAATATGCAGTACAATTCTTCCCCATCGGTGCAGATACTGACAGCATATAATTTCCCGTCCCCGGAAAAAATGCAGAGAGCCGGATGTTCCGCTTTTTTACAGGCTTCAAACAGGGCTTCCGCTTCCGGTAAATCGGTAATAGCGGTAAAAGTCCTTTCATTTTTTTCTGCAACTTTATTCCGGTCAAATTTCCCCAGTATGTTTTTGAAATTCAGCTTCAGACACCAGTCATATGCTTCCTTGGTAAACAACTCCCCTATAGCCGTATCCGCCGGTCCAAAGGGCAAATCTGCATCCACACAGATTGTTACCAGCTTCAGGCTCAGTTTGGCCATATCCCTGTTATTTTCCAAAGTCTCTTTAATGCTCTTTTTGGAAATCTGCTCCAGATTGGCATATATATTGTCTATGGAACCATATTCCACCATAAGCCCTGTAGCCGTTTTTTCTCCGATTTTGGGCACACCGGGCACATTATCCGAGGTATCGCCCATAAGCGCCTTTAATTCAATAAACTGCGCCGGTGTTACCTGATAGCGCGCTTTTACATCTTCTGCATAATAATCTTCTATTTCGGTTCTTCCGCCTTTTGTCTTGGGAATCCTAATTTTAATGTGCTCTGTGGCAATCTGTAAAAGATCCCTGTCCCCTGATACAAGGGAAACTTCATAGCCTTCTTTTTCTCCTTTTTTAGCCATAGTACCCAGAATATCATCCGCTTCCAGGCCTGCTTTTTCCATAACCAGAATCCCCATGGCCTGAAGCACCTGTTTCATTACCGGAACCTGCTGGCGCAGTTCTTCAGGCATAGGCTTTCTAGTCCCCTTATATTCCGCAAACATCTCATGGCGAAAGGTAGGTGCCGACAGGTCAAATGCCACAGCCAGTCCATCAGGCTTTTCTTCCTCCAGCAATTTGAATAAAATATTCATAAATCCATAAATAGCATTGGTGTGAAGGCCTTCTGCATTGGTTAGTTCCGGCACCCCATAAAATGTTCTGTTTAAAATGCTGTGTCCATCTATTAATACTAATTTTTTTGCCATATGTCCGTTGCTTCCTGTTCTCTTTCTTTATTATTTGATACCAAATCACAAAATCTATTATCCTGCATATTACCAGACCATATATACAATGGCGGCGCTCAATACCAGAATTGCAAAGGTCTCCACCAACCTGCATATCTGCTCAACCTTTCTGCCGATCCATATACGGCGCTCTGCCCGGCCAATTTTGGCTTTCAGCTCATC
>CAZZHJ010000174.1:0-4814 GCA_964653815.1 uncultured Lachnospiraceae bacterium | reverse complement strand
AAAGGAAGACGAGTATTGGCCCCACACAAGCGAGTATCCCGATATGCTTGTATTGTTTAATTTTGACATGCGCGGAGAAGAAAAGCAGTATAAAGCCGATGGAGCGCTCTGTTATCCCGATGGCTGGGAGGAATTTATAGAGGATTTGAAAAAAATTATTTTATAAAAATTACGGTTATAATAAAAGGGAATAGGTTATATTTATGAAATAGGGAATCGATATATAATTCTTGCAAAGAAAATGGCGATGTGCTATTCTTTAGGAGATATATAATAATCTACTTTCAAGAAAGGGGAAAAGTTATGCAGACATACAATCCCAACAATAATCAGGGAAATCAGACGGATAACTATCAGAATAATTATAACTTTAACAACAGTCAGTATAATGCAGGTAATACCAATTATGATGCAAATTATAATTACATGAACCAGTATAATAACGGCGGACAACAGTACAATTACAATAACCAGTACGGAAACGGCGGTCAGTATGGTTACAACAACCAGTATGGCGGACAGGACTTTATGAATATGAATGCCGGATTTGAGGCAGGAAGCATGCCTGGTGTATCGGGAATGCAGGGGCTCAAGACTCTGGCGGCAGAAGAAGTGGTTACCAAATCTTTCCTGTTTATGGTAGTGGCATTGCTGATTACAGCGGGAGCTGCTCTTACCACATCACCGGTAATTGCTATGAAGATGCTTATGGGCAATTCGTTCTATATACTGCTCTTTGCGGAGCTTGGCATTGTCCTTGTTTCTAACTGGGCGCTTTCCAGAAATAATGCTATATTGGGCGGCGTTTTATTTGCAGTATATTCTTATCTGACAGGTGTTACTTTTTCCATCCTGTTTCTGGCATTTACAGGTTCATCCATTGCGGTCATCTTTATAGTAACTGCTATACTCTTTGGTATTATGGCAGTAATTGGTCTGGTGACCAAAAAAGATTTGACCAGCGCAGGTAATCTCTTGCTCATGGGCTTGATTGGTATTATCCTGGCAAGTACGGCAAACCTGATTTTCTTAAAGAGCGGTATGGTAGATACCGTAATCTGCTCCGTGGGCGTATTGATCTTTGTAGGTCTGACCGCTTACGATGCCCAGAAAATTAAAAACAGGGTTGCAATGTCCGATAGCAGTAATGTACTTTCCCTTGCGTTAATGGGAGCATTTGATCTGTATCTGGATTTCATTAATATCTTCTTAAAACTGCTGAGATTATTTGGAAAGAGAAAATAGAAGGTTATTTGTTAAGTAATGTTTTTTAAACGGCGTAGCTTATGGGCTGCGCCGTTTTCTATTTTTCTTATATAACTTAAAAATGAATAATATTCAAATGTTCCAATAAAATTTTAGTGCCTATGAGGATAAGAATCAGTCCTCCTGCAAATTCCGCCCGGGATTTGTACCTGATGCCCACGGCATTTCCAATTTTTAAACCGGCTCCTGATAACAGAAATGTGGTAATGCCGATAAAGGAAACGGCAGCAAATATATTGACATCCGGTAAAAGAGCAAAAGTAATTCCCACCGCCAGTGCATCAATGCTTGTAGCTACAGCCATGGTAAACATGATTTTGACAGAAAAGGAAGAATCGGAATGGGTTTCTTCTTTCCCAAAAGATTCCCGGATCATATTTCCGCCGATTAAGGCGAGAAGGATAAAGGCAATCCAATGGTCCAGCCGGGAGATATACTGCTCAAACCCGGAACCGAGAAGATATCCCAATGCAGGCATCAGTGCCTGAAAGCCGCCGAACCACAATCCCACTATCAGAAAATAGTTTGCTTTCAATTCTTTTGTTGCAAGACCTTTGCATAAGGATACTGCGAAAGCATCCATGGAAAGGCCTACTGCGATGAAAAACAATTCCCATAAACTCATAGTATTATCCTTTCGTAAATTAAATGTAGACATTTGGGGAATAAAAAAAGGCCCAGATACAGCAGTGCTGTACCATGAGTCTCGTTATTTAAGGCAAGCCAGATTCCATGAATCAGTATGTTGACTTGTCACGACTTATTTCGCTAACTACTCCCTCAAAGTTTTTAAAGTTTATCATACTATGCAAGAAAAGTCAACAGGAGTAAAAGCTGTATTTTTGCATTCAAAAAGTTACCCCGACAGGCAACTTGGAAATGAATTACGGTAACTTGGGAATTATGATATTGTGGAAGGAAGATGTTTTTGATATATTGTCGGGGAAAGGAAGTGGAAATTTGAAAATTACCATTCATTCGGATGAAACAATACAGGAAACAGAAATTAACATTCATTGCCGTGAAATGACATCGGACATTGAAAAAGCCGTTGCAATACTCAGGATGATGGACAGAAAGCTTACGGGAATTTATGAAGGGGAAGTTTATCTTCTTGACCCGGATAAAGTATTATATATCGATACGGCGGATAAAAAGACTTTTATTTATACGGAAAATAAAGTATATGATACCAATCTGAAATTGTATGAACTGGAGGAGCAATTGTCAGGAGTGGGATTTTTCAGAGGCGGGAAATCCTGCATCATTAATTTGCGGCATATAGAGTCTCTCAGGACGGATTTGGAGCGGAGAATACGGGTCACCATGGATAACGGGGAGAAACTTCTGGTATCCAGGCAATACGCGGATGAGTTAAAACGCAGATTGGGGGTTAAATAAAATGGAAGACAGAAAGACAATTTTTCAGTATCTGAATCAGGTATTTTGTATTTTTGGCATTACAATACTGATAATAGCGGTATTTTCCCTGATATTCGGGGAAGAGACCAAGGAGTTTTCCACGATGTTTGCATTGGGAAAAGAAGGCGTGCCTGTTAAAACCGTGGGACAGTTTTTCTTATCATCAGTTTTATTAGTGGGATTCCGTATTTTGTTTTTTGCGGAAGGAATCATTAAAAATATGTCGCATCCCAAGCGAACGGCATGTATGCTGGGCAGCACACTTGTAACGGTAGCAGGATTTGTTTATTTTTGCGGCTGGTTTCCTTTCTATATGTGGAAGGCATGGCTCGGATTTTTTATCAGCTTTGTAATATGCTTTACAGTCAGCCTGTTTATCATGAGATGGCAGGAAAAAATGGAGAACCGGAAAATGGAGGAAGGGCTGAAGCGGGTCAAAGAAAAACTGGAGGACGCCGATAGTTAAAGCACCCACCGGAGGAAGGGTCTTTTCCGTCTGGCTGTGACCGGCGTGGACATTATTTTATGAAAGGAAAATTTAATGATGAAAAACGGAAATGTTGTTGATATTCAAAAGGTATCCCATGGATTTGGGGAAAATACTGTATTACATGAAATTGAACTGCAAATAGGAGAAGGAGAGATATTTGGGCTTTTAGGACCGTCAGGAGCGGGGAAAACTACGTTGATTAAGATTTTAACAGGCCAGCTGGCGCAAAAATCAGGAAAAGCCGTTCTTTTAGGTGAAGACACGAAACATTTAAGCAGCCAGGCCTATAAAAAAATGGGTATCATGTTGGATAATCTGGGCTTGTACGAAAGATTGAGCTGCTATGATAACTTAAAGGTCTTTGCTGATATTTACGGGGTAAAAAAGGACGCCATAGAAGCGGCTCTGGAAGGCGTGGGGCTATATGAGGCGAAAAAAAGAGCCGTTAAGGATATTTCTAAGGGAATGCGTCAAAGGCTTATGTTTGCCAGGGCAGTTCTTCATAATCCTAAAGTGATTTTTCTGGATGAGCCGACTTCCGGTCTGGATCCGGGAGTTATGCAGGAAATCCATAAGCTTATCGAAAAGCAAAAAGAGGCGGGGACCACAATTTTTCTGACTACCCACAACATGGAGGAGGCAGAAAAGCTTTGCGGCAGAGTTGCGCTTCTGTATGAGGGGAAAATTGTAGAGTGCGGCAGTCCCAAAGCGGTATGCGATAAATACGATCACCAGAGGCAGATCGGAATCATGCTGGAATCGGGAGAGAGTGTGGTACTGCAAAACGGTCCGGAAGCAGCGGAGAAAATGAGAGAGCTTTTATTGAAGGAAAGAATAGCGGAAATACACAGCACAGAGCCTAATCTTGAAAAAGTATTTCTGGAATTGACGGGAGCGGATTTAGACCGTTAAAGTGATGCAAACGGTTTGGAATGGAAGAATGGAGGCAGACATGAGAAAGGTCAGGACAATTTTTTTTAAACAGATAAAGGATACCATAAAGAATAAAGCAATTTTTATACAGTTCGTATTATTTCCGGTTATGGCGGTCATTATGGAAAAGGCCATAGAAATCACGGATATGCCGGAGCATTTTTTTGTATTGCTGTTTTCAACTATGTACATAGGAATGGCGCCTCTTACCTGTATTTCCACCATTATTTCAGAGGAAAAAGAAACGGGAACTTTAGGAATGCTCAGGATGTCCGACGTCAGAGGATGGGAATATTTCACAGGAATCGGGGTATCTGTTTTTGTACTGTGCATGGCAGGCAGTTTTGTATTCGTCTGGGTGGGAGAGTACAGAGGATGGCGGATGGTCGCATTTTTGTTGGTTTTGGCAGTGGGTATATTGATTAGTATGCTAGTGGGTGCGATTATCGGGTTTATCAGTAAAAACCAGATGAGTGCGACTTCGGTTACGGTGCCTGTTGCCATGGTTTTTTCGTTTTTGCCGATGCTTTCTATTTTTAATGAAAAAATACGGGAAATAGCGAGGTTTGTGTATTCTTATCAGATACAGGATGCTTTGGGAAGGATAGGGGAAATGGATGGAATAAAAGAAGTGATAAGAGAGGGAAGGCCTGAGATTTTGGGGGTTAATTTGCTCCTTGCGGCGGTTGTGTTTGGAATTGTT
>CAZZHJ010000173.1:0-4881 GCA_964653815.1 uncultured Lachnospiraceae bacterium | reverse complement strand
TGTAGTGGAAGATGAATTTGGATTGTACTATTATGACCACAAAAATGATGTGCTGAAAAACCGCAGCATTGGCATTTTACGCGCTATGCCCAATGTAACGGTAACCCATCACATGGCATTTTACACGGACAACTGCACCAGAACTGTCGTAGAGGATTCCGTGAAGAGCTGTATCCTGTTTATGGAGGGGAAGGAAAACCCTTGGCAGGTATATTGAGATGGCAAATTACAGATTTTTGATTCAATACGAGGGAAGCAGATATGCCGGATGGCAGAAGCTTTCGGGAAAAGAACAGACCATACAGGGAAAGCTGGAAGCGGTTCTTGAAAAAATGACGGGAGAGGCCGTGGCAGTTATCGGTTCAGGTCGGACTGATGCAGGAGTTCATGCAAAAGGGCAGGTTGCCAATGCCCATTTTGCAACAAAGTTCTCAGAACAGGAAATTCTGCAATATATGAATGGTTATCTGCCGGAAGATATACGAATAATAGAAGTGACGAAGGTGTCAGATGAGTTCCACAGCCGTTACCACGCTGTGGAAAAGTGCTATTTGTACCGTCTATCGGTTTCTATGACGCCGGATGTGTTCCAAAGGCGGTATGTATATGAATACGGAAGGGAATGGCTGAAGCAGAAGACAGGGGAGAAGCAAAACGGAAAGGCTTTGCCGGCACTTGATCTGGCGGCTATGAGAGAGGCGGCTGCCCTGCTTGTGGGAGAACATGATTTCCAGAGCTTTTGCGGGAGAAAGATAAAAAAGAAATCCACCGTAAGAAATATTTATGCTATCGAAATTGAAGAAAAGGAAGGGGAAATCCGCTTTTTGTACAGAGGCAACGGTTTTCTTTTCCATATGATACGGATTTTGACCGGAACCCTTCTGGAAGTGGGGGAAGGAAAGAGAAATCCGGAAGACGTGACGCAGATTCTGGCATCAGGGCTCAGGGAAAATGCAGGGAAAACGGTGCCTGCCAAAGGTTTGACCCTTTTGTGGGTAAAGTATGAAGTATGATATAAAAATGTGATAGAACAGGAACGACAGGGAAATTGGTAAAAGAAATAAATAACAGGGGAAAAATGATTTCCCGCATTTTATTAATTATATATTTATGTGTCTTAATCAGGCTGATTATTTTTAAGTATCCTATTCCCGTACTGCGCGGTATTCTGGATGAATGGGAGCTAAGCAATGCCAAAGCAGGTGTGGCAACGGCAAATCTGACGCTTTTTAAGTCAATCCGTATGTACATCAGATATTATGACAGAATCAACGGCTTTGACAATCTGTTCGGAAATGTACTGGCATTTATGCCTTTAGGGTTTCTGATACCTGTTTCATTTCCGGGAATTGACCGTTTTTGGATGATTTTACTGCATTCCTTCTGGCTGTCTTTATGTATAGAACTGTTTCAGCTGGTCAGTCACTTCGGGTCTTTTGATGTAGATGACATTCTGCTGAATACGCTGGGCGGTCTGCTGGGATTTTTGGTCTTTCTTGTTGTGCGGTTTGTGTATCATAAGGTACATAAAGAGTAAATGTAGAGGAGGGCATTATGAAAAGCCTTTTAAAATATTTAAAGGATTATAAAAAGGAAAGCATTCTGGCGCCTTTATTTAAAATGCTGGAAGCATCCTTTGAATTGCTGGTGCCCCTTGTGATGGCGGCGGTTATTGATAAGGGAATTGAGGGAAAAGACAAGAACTATATTGTGTCCATGTGCTTTGTTATGATCCTGTTAGGCCTTATCGGTTTTGTCTGTTCCATAACAGCCCAGTATTTTGCGGCAAAAGCAGCTACGGGATTTGCCAGGAAGCTCCGTTATGAAATGTTTTCCCATATTCAGAAATTATCCTATTCCAAGCTGGATACGGCGGGGACTTCTACCCTTATTACCCGTATGACAAGTGATGTAAACCAGGTACAGAGCGGAGTAAACATGTTTCTCCGTCTGTTTTTGCGTTCCCCCTTTATCGTTATTGGCGCCATGGTTATGGCGTTTTATGTAGATGTCCATGCGGCGGTTGTGTTTGCCGTGGTGATTCCTCTGCTCTCCCTGGTGGTGTTCGGTATTATCTTCGCCAATATTCCCCTTTATAAAAAAGTACAGAACAGGCTGGACAAGGTTTTGCTCGTTACAAGGGAGAACTTAAACGGCATCCGTGTGATTCGTGCATTCAACCAGGAAGAGGAAGAAATAGAGGCATTTGATGAAAAAAATACTGACCTGACCAAGATACAACTGTTCGCAGGCCGCATTTCCGCTTTATTAAATCCCATTACCTATGTGATCATTAATCTTGCCTTGGTGGCGCTCCTTTATCAAGGTGCGCTGCGAGTTGACGGCGGATATATTACCCAGGGCGATGTCATTGCCTTGATCAGTTATATGTCCCAGATTCTCGTAGAGCTTGTGAAGCTGGCCAATCTCATTGTGACATTGACCAAGGCGGCTGCATGTGCTTCCAGAATCCAGGGGGTTATGGAAATTCCCGAGGGAATGGGAGAAGAAAAGAAGGGCAATTCAGAAGAGGAGAAGTCAGAAGAAAAGCGTGCAGAAACAACGCATCAAAGCGTGGGGATGGAAACTGACGAAGCTGTCAGATTTGACCATGTGGGATTTATTTATGAAGGAGCGGGTGGAGAAGTGTTGACCGATATGGTTTTTTCCGTGAAAAAGGGAGAAACCGTAGGCATTATCGGAGGGACAGGCTCAGGCAAGTCCACGCTGGTGCAGTTAATACCAAGATTCTACGATGCAAGCACGGGAAGCATATATGTGGATGGAAAAGAAGTAGGAGAGTATGAGGTGGAAGAGCTGCGGAACAAAGTGGGGATGGTGCCCCAGAAGGCGGCGCTCTTTAAAGGAACCATACGTGAAAATATTTTGTTCGGCAGGGAAAATGCAACGGATGAAATGATTGAGGAAGCCATTACCGTGGCACAGGCAAAGGAATTTGTGGAAGCAAAGGAAGGCGGTCTTTCCTTTAAGGTGGAACAGGGCGGCAGGAATCTTTCGGGAGGACAGAAACAGCGTCTTACTATTGCAAGGGCTTTGGTCAGACAGCCGGAAATCCTCATTCTGGACGATAGCTGTTCTGCTCTGGATTATGCCACGGATGCGGCCTTAAGGGCGGGCATTAAAGGGCTGTCCTATAAGCCTACGGTATTTATCGTATCCCAGAGAACCGCATCCATCCAGTATGCGGACAAGATCATTGTATTGGATGACGGGGAAATTGCAGGCATGGGCACCCATGAGGAATTGTTGAAGACCTGCCAGGTATATCAGGAAATTTACGACTCACAATATAAAAAGGAGGGTCGTTAAAATGAGAGGAAAACAAAAAGGAACCCTTTTAAAGGTATTGAACAGAATAAAAAAATACTGGTTTTACCTGGGCATTTCGCTGTTGTTGACTATGATTACGGTGGCGGGAACTCTTTATCTTCCTATTTTGACCGGTAAAGCGGTAGACCATATTGTGGATAAGGGGCTGGTGGATTTTGAAGGCCTGTTTGTGATTTTTAAGAGCATGGTAATCTTTATTGCCATAACCGCCCTGGCACAGTGGCTTATGAGCCTTTGTAACAACCGCATGACCTATTGTGTGGTAAGGGATATCAGAAAGGACGCTTTTGAAAAGCTGGAGATTCTGCCTTTAAAATATGTGGATGATCATTCTACGGGGGAGATTGTCAGCAAGGTCATCGCAGACGTGGACCAGTTTGCGGACGGGCTTTTGATGGGATTTACCCAGTTGTTTTCAGGTGTGTTGACCATAGTGGGAACCCTTGGCTTTATGCTTTCCATTCATGTGGGCATTACGCTGGTGGTAGTTGTCATTACGCCGGTTTCCCTGTTTGTGGCAAGCTTTGTTGCGAAAAAGACCTTTGATATGTTTAAGGAGCAGTCTATTACCAGAGGGGAGCAGACTGCACTGATTGATGAAATGATAGGCAATCAGAAGGTAGTTCAGGCATTTTCCAAGGAAGAGGATGTACTGGAGCGTTTTGAGGAGATTAACGGGCGGCTGGAAAAGTGTTCTTTAAGGGCTACATTCTTTTCTTCCATTACCAATCCTGCCACAAGGTTTGTAAACAGCCTGGTATATACGGGAGTGGGCATTACAGGCGCTTTTGCGGTATTAAAAGGCTTTTTGACGGTGGGACAGCTTTCCAGCTTTTTAAGCTATGCCAACCAGTATACCAAGCCTTTCAACGAGATTTCCGGCGTGGTAACGGAGCTGCAGAATGCTTTGGCCTGCGCTGCCAGAATTTTTGAACTGATTGAGGAAAAACCCCAGATTCCCGATAAAGAGGATGCTTTTGTATTGGAAGAGGTAACGGGAAAGGTGGATATAAAAGATGTAAGCTTTTCTTATGTGCCCGGTAAGAAGCTGATCGAGCATTTGAATCTGGCTGTAAAGCCGGGGCAGAGGGTTGCCATTGTAGGGCCTACAGGCTGCGGAAAGACCACGGTCATCAATCTGCTTATGCGGTTTTATGATGTGGATAAGGGCGCTATTGAAGTCATGGACCGGGATATCAGGGATATTACGAGAAAGAGTCTGCGGGGGTCTTACGGCATGGTGCTTCAGGAGACGTGGCTGAAGTCGGGGACGATTTTTGAAAATATTTCCATGGGGAAACCGGACGCAACGCTGGAAGAGGTTATGGAGGCGGCAAAGGCGTCCCATGCCCACAGCTTTATTAAGAGGCTTCCGAAAGGGTATGATACCGTGA
Source organism: uncultured Lachnospiraceae bacterium (assembly GCA_964653815.1). Taxonomy (GTDB): domain Bacteria; phylum Bacillota; class Clostridia; order Lachnospirales; family Lachnospiraceae; genus UBA2882. The sequence continues at coordinate 136 of CAZZHJ010000173.1, read as the reverse complement.
TTGGAGAGGACGGCGGAAGCTTGAGCCAAGGGCAAAAGCAGCTTTTGTGTATTGCAAGGGTTATGCTCTGTCTGCCGCCTATGCTGATTCTGGATGAGGCGACTTCTTCTATTGATACGAGGACGGAGATTAAGAT
>CAZZHJ010000172.1:0-4894 GCA_964653815.1 uncultured Lachnospiraceae bacterium | reverse complement strand
GTAGAAGAACTTGCAGGACGGATTCAGAAAGGTGAAATCGGTGTAAATCCCGGCTGTGACGGCGTCCGGTCGGCATGTGACTACTGTGCTTACAACAATATATGCGGCTTTGAGAAACGCATTCCGGGCTATGAAGAACGGGATGTGAGAATGACGAGGGAAGCGGCTTATACAGCCATGGCGGATGCGGTGGCAGCAGAACAAAGCGGGAGAAAGGAGGCGGAAACAGATGGCGGTGCATTTTACACAGGACCAGCAGAAGGTAATTGATGCAAGGGACTGCAATGTGCTGGTGTCTGCGGCGGCAGGCTCCGGTAAAACCGCAGTTCTGGTGGAAAGGATTCTGTCTCTGATTTCCGATTCCTCCCAGGGCGTTGATATTGACAGGCTTCTGGTGGTTACCTTTACCAATGCGGCGGCGGCAGAAATGAGAGAGAGAATCCATAATGCCATTCTTTTGAAGCTGGAAGAAAATCCGGATGATACAAATCTGCAGCGGCAGGCGGTTTTGGTACACCATGCCCAGATTACCACCATTGACAGCTTCTGCCGCTTTATTTTGGCAAATCATTTCCAGGAGATTGATTTAGACCCCGGTTTTACGGTAGGCGACCCCGGCAGGATGAAGCTGATGGAAAAGGAAGCCATGGAAAAGGTCATGGAAGAGGCTTACGGGGGAAAAGAGTATTATGAGGGATTTTATGCAGATTTTGTCAATCTGACAGATGTGTTTGCAAAAAAAGGACGCGATGCGGAGATAGAGGAAATGGTGGACAAGGTCTATCATTTTGTTATGAGTCTGCCCTTTCCTGAAAAATGGCTTTTAAATGCCCTGAAAGACTATGAAGCGGAAGACATGGAGGCGTTTCTTGGGCGTGACTATATGCAGAGTATAGTGACGGATATGTCGGAAAAATTGCGGAGAATGTCGAAAATTTATGACGGAATGCTTGCAGTTTGCATGGAGGCAGACGGACCGGAAAGCTATATTCCCCTTCTCGAAGCGGAACGGGAACAGATATTAAAGGGAGCGGAAGGGGCAGATTATCCGTCTCTAAAAGATGCAGTCTGCGGGATTTCCTTTGACAGGCTCCCTGCTGTCAGAAAAGGAACCTGTAATGAGGATAAAAAGGAGCAGGTAAAGCTGCTTAGGGAGAGGATTAAGAAGAGAGTCGGCGCCTATAAGGATACCTGCTTTTTTGAAGCCTTGGACGCCATGAAAGAGGATATGTGCCATGCAGGCGCTCTTTTAAAGCCGCTTGTTTATCTTACCATGGCTTTTATGGAGCAGTTTGCACAGGATAAGGCAAAAGAGAATGTCATTGATTTTGCGGATATGGAGCATTTTGCCTTGAAGATACTGGTGGATGAAGACGGGAATCCTACGGAGACGGCAAAGCTGTATCAGGATTATTATGCCCAGATTATGATAGATGAATATCAGGACAGCAACGAGGTTCAGGAATTGCTGTTATCGGTTATTTCAAAAGAAAAGAGAGAAACGCCCAACCGCTTTATGGTAGGGGATATGAAGCAGAGCATCTACAAATTCCGTATGGCGAGGCCGGAAATCTTTCTGGAAAAATACCAATCTTACAAAGCAGGCGGCAGAAATATCAGGATAGACTTAAAGAAGAATTTCAGAAGCCGTCAGGAAGTGCTGGATTTGGTAAATCATGTGTTTTATCCCTTGATGGGCAGGGAAGTGGGAGGCATTGTTTATGATGAGGATGCAGCTCTTTATAAAGGCGCCGATTATCCGGGAGAAGGTATGCCTGCGGAGTTTCTGGTCTTTGAGCGGAAGGATGAAGACGGCGAAAGAGGTAAACTGGATAAGGCAGAGGGCGAAGCCTATATGATTGCCGCCAGAATAAAGGAACTGTTGCGGGAAGGCTTGGTGACGGATAAGGAAACGGGAGAGCTGCGTCCGGTCGGTTATGAGGATATTGTGATTCTGGTGCGTTCAACCTCCGGCCTGATGGAAAGCCTTCAGGAAGTGCTGAAGAAGGAAGGGATACCTGTCAGTGTTCCCGGCAGGACAGGGTATTTTTCCGCAAGGGAGGTGCAGACCCTGCTGCAGCTGTTAGCGGTGTTGGTCAATCCCCACCGGGATATTCCGCTGGCAGCAGTATTAAAATCTCCCCTGTATGATTTTCAGGATGAAGAGCTGGCGGAACTTTCCATGATAAGCCCTGAGGGGAAGGAGCATTGCAGCTTCTATGAAAAAGTAAAGCTTTCGGAGATGGAGAAGGCAAAGGATTTCGTGGAGGAATTGGAATATTACAGAAAAATGGCAAAGACGGAGTCGGTACATGACCTGCTGTACCGGATAATCAGGAAACACCGGTATCTGGATTATGTGACTGCGCTGCCCGCCGGAGGCGTCCGCAGGGCTAATGTGGAGATGCTTTTGGAAAAGGCGGTGGATTATGAGAAAATGCAGATACATGGGCTGTTCGGATTCCTGTGTTATATGAAGCAGTTGGAAAAATACAGTGTGGATTACGGAGAAGGTGCGGAAGAAAACAGCTGTCAGGTTCGGCTTATGACTATACATAAGAGTAAGGGTCTGGAGTTTCCCGTCTGCTTTGTGGCGGGATTATCCAGGCAGTTTAACCGGAGAGACCTGACAGGAGGCCTGTTGCTGCATACGGACTTGGGCGCAGGCATGGAATACCGCTCCAAGGAACTCAGGGTAAGGAGGAAGACCATAAAGCAGAAGCTTGTTGCGGACAGAATGAAAATAGAAGAGATGGGGGAGGAACTTCGGGTTTTGTATGTGGCAATGACCCGTGCAAAAGAAAAACTAATTCTGACAGGAGTGTCGGATGATTTGGAAAAGGAATTGACGGAGTGCAGGAATCTAAATGCCCCTCAATATTCTTTGCCTGCAGGAGAGCGGAAAGTGGATTCGGACCTGATTCTGGAGAGCAACAGTTACCAGAAGCTTTTGTTTCATGTTTTGGGACTTTATGGGGATACACCCGAAAGATGTCCGGTTATTTCGGTTTATCATGAGGATGATTTTCAGATAGAAAATGTCAGGGAACAGTTTGGAAGAAGGCTTCAGAGGGAATCCTTGCTGCAGCTTTTACAGACAGAAGAAAAGACAAGCGTGTCAGAAAAAATAGACTTTTTATATCCTCATATGGAATTAAACGGGCTTTATACCAAAACCAGCGTATCAGAACTGAAGCTGGCAGCCCTTCATGAAGATGAACAGACGCTGGTGGAATTTGAGACAGAGCAGGAGGCGGAGGTTATTCCCCTTTTTATGCAGGAAGAGAAAAAAGCGGGAGGAGCCGCAAGGGGAACCGCTTATCACAGGCTGATGGAGCTTTTGGATTTCAAGGCATTTGCGGATGCCGACAAAGAAGAGATGGAAAGAATCCTGCAAAATCAGACAGAAAATATCCTGGCACGGGGAAGGATGGAAGAAGGGGAGCTTTCTTTAGTCAGTATGGACAAGGTGAAGGCATTCCTTGGCAGTTCTCTGGCAGAGGAAATGGCGGAAGCGGACAAAGAGGGAAAACTGTTTAAAGAGCAGCCTTTTGTCATGGCAATTGAGGCCGGACGGGTAAATCCCGGATTTCCCAAGGGGGAGACCATGCTCATACAGGGAATTATCGATGCCTATTATGAAAAGCAGGGAAAAATATATCTGATGGACTATAAGACAGACCGGGTAAATAAAAAAGAGGATCTGATACAGAGGTATCAGACCCAGCTTGATTATTATAAAGAAGCCCTGGAAAAGCTCACCGGAAAACCGGTAGCGGGCATTTTTATTTATTCCTATCACTTTTTGGCTTCCATCGCTTTTTGACGGTAACGGGCTGCTTCATCGGGAATCCCCATTTCGTCATAGCAGTCGGCAAGGGCTGTCAGGGGAATATCGGTGTGATGGCGGAGGCTTAAAGCGCTTTCCGTCTCAAATGCCGCGTTGTAGTACCAGATGCAGGCTTCTTCCAAATCTTCTGTGGAGTAGTAGTATTCTCCCAGTTCACAGCAGATTTCGCTGCAGCCGCCGCTGGCAATTGCCTTGGTAGTATATTTAAAGAAATCCAGATATTCATTTGAAATCAGGCAGGCCCTGGCGCAGATGCAGCAGGCTTCCAGTATTTCATCCATGCTTCTGTTGGTGTCTTTGACGGAAGCGGAAAAGAAAGGATAGGCCCTGATAAAATCCTGGGGCTCCCCTGAAATAAACAGTTCTTTGGCGTATAGATTGTGAAGCCTTTGGTTTAAGTGAATTCCGTCCTTGGCAAGCTTTTCAAAGGCGGCAAGGTCCCTGGTTTTGTGATTCCCTGTGGGACAATGGTCAATGGTAATGTCGCTTTCGTAAACCAGAGGGTCTAAACGCACAGCCTCATGGATGGCATTTTCCCATACAAAGGTCCGGATTCTCTTATACATCTTGGGCCGAAGTTCTTTGTCAAAGTTGTAAATAGTATTATAGCTGAGCTGATTGGCATAATACATCTGTACAATATCTATTTCCGGCAGCATTCCTATTTTCAGAATGCGGAATTTCTGGCGGTTTTCTTCATTTAAAACCTCATCGGCATCCGCACAGTATATGTAATCCTTGGTCGCCTTGGAAAAAGAAAAATTTCTGGCGTCGCTGAAATTGCCTGTCCATGCAAAGTCATAGATATTTTTTGTATATTTTGCGGCAATCTCTTTTGTGCGGTCGTGGGAACCGGTATCCACAATAATGATTTCATCCATTAAATCTGCAATGGAGTCCAGACATCTGGCCAAAACCGCTTCTTCATTTTTAACGATCATGCAAAGGCTGACGGTAATCATGGGAATCCCTCCTTACTGTATTGTGGGAAATCGCGAAACTTGGGGCAGTCAGCCGGTGAAAATCCCGGGGCATATAGGATAA
>CAZZHJ010000171.1:0-4898 GCA_964653815.1 uncultured Lachnospiraceae bacterium | reverse complement strand
TCTTAATTTACTGCGGCACCTATGCCCAACGCACTGCTGCCACCTTTCATTTTATGTGAAAAGCATAAGCTCTTCTTTACAAATATTGCTATAGTAATAGTTGATTGTTGCTAATTAGCATAAATTCAGGTTTACATAACTATTCTTCCATCATCTTATTTTTATATAAGTCAAATAGCCTTTTTGCCACATCCTTTTTGTTTTGGGGATGAAGCTCATTATACTGACCCAGGTCACAGATTTCCGCAAGATATACGTTTTCCATTCTCTTTACGGCTTCGTGCTGGGCTTTTCTGACTTCCGTGAAGGGGTCGTCAACATAGTCCGGTCCTTCTCCCAGAAAATACGCCAGCTCAACCAGGAAAAACGGCAGCGATTCCCCGAACAATCCTCTCCACTCCTCTATCATGGCGGTAAGCATATCTGCATAGTATTCCGGATAACCGCAGTTGGATTCTCCCTGATAAAATAAAACAGCCTTAAAAGATATGTCCTTTATGGAACCGATCATGGAATGAAATAACGCCGCCGGATGCCAAATAAAGAAAGTTTCTCCCTCCAGCTTTTCACAGGCATAGCCTTTTCTTAACTGCCATTCTCCCTCCAGACTTACCTGCTCATCACCGGCTTTTATATAATATGGCATATCCGGTATTGCTCCGCCAATGTTGTTGTCCATACACAGCCTGACAGATATAATGTTTTCCCCGGCCTTTAAGACGCCTTTTTTCAGCGAATATCTCCTGGGCGGATATTTGTACTCGGTAGCGCCCACCAACTCTCCGTTCAAATAAGTCTTATCCGAATCAACCAATGTTCCCAGTGCAAGAATACCCTCCTTAAGAGCCATGCTTTCCGGAATCTGAACCGCTTTCTGAAGCCAGAGGGAACCCATATACTTCTCATATTTTGTCCCCTTAAAAAATCTTGGCAGCATGATGGTATCGTCACATTCTTCCCACTTATGGAGCCAGCCGCTCTTAAGACCGGGATCATTTTTCTCCAACTCCTCATACCATGCATCAATCCTATTACGGTCGGTTTCCTGCACTTTGGCAATATATGCCGGATCTTTGTCTGCCTTCAACAATTTATCATAGCAGAAAATGCACCCCATATTTTTGTTTCCGTCGCATTTGCATTTTAAATCACGGGATGCCTTTATTTTCTCAGCGGTCTTTCGGATATTAGCCTCACTCATATATGCTTCTACCGGGGCGCCCCCGACTGCAGTATGAACCAGCCCCACCGGAACGTGTTCTTCCATGCGGTACATTTTTGCAAAAAAATAACCTATGGCACTGAAATCCTTTGCGGTTTCGGGCGTAACGCAGACCCATTCCCCACTATCCAGCATTTTATCTTCCCCGGAAAAATCAAAGATTTTTTCCACTTGAAACATTCTTATATCCAAATCCATGGCACTGTCTGTTTCTTCCCCATAGCAATCTCTGGTCCGGTCCAGCGGAAGTTCCATATTGGACTGCCCTCCCAAAAGAAAGACATCGCCATACATAATATTCTCCAATCTGAAGGTATCTCCTTCAGACCCACTTATTACCATTTCAAAGGGTCCGTAATCTTCAGCCCCGACACCTGGCGGTATCTCTATGGCCCAGCTGCCGTTAATGTCTGCTTTTGCAGTATACTGCTCTCCCCGAAACAGGATGCTGACGCTTTCATCAGCCTTTGCCAAACCTGATATAGTATTTTTCTTTCCTCTCTGAAGAATCATGTTGTCACTGTAAATTGAAGATATTTTCATACTTAACCTCCATGCTGCAGTTTTCTTTTAGAAGCAGCCTATAAAATAATATTAAAACACTCATTGCGCCTGCATGATGTGTTGCATCAGCAATTCTTCATATGAAGTATTCCTTTTGATATCCACGATAACCAGATATACCTTTCCGCTAAAGGAAGTAATACCTGCCTGTTCTTCCGCTTCATGGGAGAGTTTTACCGCAACGGCTTTTCCATCCTGGGAATATACATCTTCCTCCGGTATTTGATAGCGTCTGACATACTCCCCTAAATCCGCAAACACATCCATCGAGGCATATTGCTCGATCACTGACCCGTCAATCAGCATATAATCGAAATCTCCCGCGGCGATATTGACATATATATTGGAATCCGCTGCCTGATAGTTCTCTGCATCCTCTTCAGAAAATGTGATCCACAGATCTTCTGAAAGAAGCACCTCATCCTTCCCTGCTCTTTTGCCGATTACATCAAGAAATCCTTCCGTAAGATACATTTTCCCCTCATCGGAAACCTGACAGCCCACAAGCGCTCCCGTATAAAGAACATTCTTTCTTGCAAAAAACGCATCACACAAAAACCATATCACACAAATGAGCAGAAATACAATGATCAGTGTGGGCATCAAATAATAATCTTTAAAGTAACGCCGCTTCTGCTTCCCATCCATAGCCGATATCTTTTCTATCTCGCCAAGGAACGTCTTTTTCAGGCTGTTACTGTCGTCATTTTCCTTTTTGTCAAATTCTTCGTCTTTATCCATTTTTTACTTCTTACCTGTCCTCTGTATCTTCCGTTTCCTCCGTATCTTCCATTCCCTCTGTATCTTCCGTTTCCTCCGTATCTTCCTGCTGTTCCATTTTATCTTCAATTTTCTGAAATGCCTTTACACATACCAGAGTATTAAAGTAAAAGGCGGTACAGGTTCCAAATAAAAGAATCATGGGAAACCATCGTGAATACCATATGGCCGCAATGAACGTTCCGATTTCAATGCAGGCGATGGGAACAAACTTATAAAATTGAAGAAACGAAAGAATAAAAGCCGCCTTCACGGCCTCTTTTACCGTTACCTTAAATCTGGCAATAAAAGGAAAAACCGACATAAATATGCAGAGAACAATTACGGAAATAACAACCACCGCCACAATATAATAATGCGATATATCATTTCCTTTTTGTCTGATATAGTACCAATCCATCACACAAAAAACAATTGCCAGCAGCAGCATAAGCCAAATAACGGTGGCCTGCTTAAAATTTTCTTTAAATGCCTTAAAATACGGCACTATAACCCCGGTGCCTTCATCGCGCAAAATCCTCATGGCAATGGTATATTTGGCTGTGGTTGCCGCGCCTACGGTTATCACAGGGATACAACAGATAACCCATAGTGTATTCAATACAATAAAATCCGCTATTTTTCCAATCAGAATCAGAACCGGGCTGTCAAATCGAAAGAAACCCACTTTTCATACCTCTTTTCTACAGATTGTGAACATAACCTTATCCAAAACAAAGCGATTTCCTGCTTCATACCGCTCTAACAATCTCATAAGCTTTCCCGGATAGTCTGCCCCTTCGCCAAAATAGCATATTCGCCCTTAAATCCCTTAAGGACAAGCTTTCCACAGTCATCCGTCACAGCTTCGTAATTCGTTGTCCACTCTTCATTAACCATATGGTTCAGTTTTTTATAAACAAGTTTTATACTGTTATCTTTTCTAAGCAATCCTGAAGGCGCCCTCAGCCATGCTCCGTCACAGAAATCCCACCATGTCACTGCCTCGACTGCCGGAGAAGCAAAGAGAATCCGATACATTTCCTCCATCTCTTCACATTGTCTTGCTTCGCCTTCCTCCGTACTTGGCCATTCTTCTACCTGCCAGTCATTCAAATCCTCAATATACTCCGGAACCAGAGAACCCGATAATATTGTATTCTCCGTAAAGTGTAAGGGTATATTAAATCTTGAAAATCTGTCAATAACATCAAGAAGCTTTTCTTTCCCCCAGCAGCCCTGATGCTGATGTGACTGAATACCGATCACATCGATTTTTACGCCGGCTTCCAGACATTCCTCAATTACTTTTTCGTACTGAGCCGTCACATTAAAATCGTTAAGAATGAGCTTTGCGCCGGTTTTACAGGATATCGCCTCATCAAAGAGGGATTTGATCAGCGGAATGCGTCCGTATTTTTTGCATATTCTGGTAACGCCATTATCGTATTTATCAAACACCGGCATGATCACAGTCTCATTAATAACATCCCATGCATCGATCAGACCATCAAAATCCGTTACTTCCCTACGAACCCTTTCGAGTTGTTTTTTCATGATCGTTTCATCATCATAATTCAAAAGCCAGTCCGCGCAGACCGTATGCCAGCATAAGGGATGCCCCTTTACGGAGGCGTTATTTGCCTTTAAAAACTTGGCGGCATTCATACACTCCTCTTTTAAGGTGGTTCCTTCCTCACGCTCAAAGTCCCCCCAATACACGGGAAGGGTAAAGAAGTTAAACACTGCAAGAGCTTTTTCCGTCCTGTCTTTAAAAAAGTCTTTTTCCTCAGATGATTTGGCATTGGTATAACGCATCACATCACATCCGTTAATTCCTATCTTAAAATCACGTCCGGTCTGCTTTACGGTAACCGGCGTATTTCTCAGCAATTCTCCTGCGTTATCCCTGATTTCAATTATTTTTGATGCTTGTCTGTGTCCGATGTCATACATATCAATAATTATCCCTTTCCATAAACTGTAAATGAAAAACCTGCATAATTCCAAAAATCCACTCCGACATAAAAATGTCGGAGTGGAAAATAATAACTGACTGAAAAATTAACCCTTTACGCCGCCGATGGTCAGACCGGTCACAAAATATCTTTGCAGGAACGGATACAGACAAATAATAGGCAGCATGGTAACAACTGTAGCAGCTGATCTGACGCTTACCGGCGTTACGGCCGCAACACTACCGCCCTGGGCGGCGGCTCCGCCGCTTGCACTGCCGCTTTGCTGCATTACGGATGACAACAATTTCATCAATTCGTACTGAAGCGTTGTATACTCGGGTTTCATACGGTTATAAATCATTGCGTCAAACCATGAGTTCCACTGATATACCGCA
>CAZZHJ010000170.1:0-4925 GCA_964653815.1 uncultured Lachnospiraceae bacterium | reverse complement strand
AAGCAGCGATCTTACTCGCTGCTTAAGAAACATTCCATTATTTTACCTGTTCACAGCTCTGGTTGCCAACCGTACAAGACGTTTTGCAAGCTGACTGGCAGGATGTCTGGCACTCACCGCATCCACCCTTTTTCATGGATTTCTTCAAATCTCTCGTGCTTAATGTTTTGATGTGTTTCATCAGAAAGCCTCCTTTATTCACTTTACCTTTCGCTACCGCACATTATACCATAGTTTTCCAACCATTAAAAGACTTTTTTTCAGCTTACCATTCCGCCTAGCATTCCGCCGCCTGCACAAAGTATAAATGTAGTCAGAAAATGGCTGCCTATCACGGTCTCCTGCTGCCCCGCAATCATGGATACGCCTGCTAAAATGGCAAAATACCCTGCTCCCAGCAAAAATCCCCACAAAAACTTTCGTACCTTCATCTTTTTTCCCGCTATAAAGCCGGTAAGAAAGGTAACTGCCACATAAATGACGATAATGGCAATATTGATGATTTTCTCATCCAGCCTGAACTTGTAGAGCAGAAACGCCAGCCCTAAAAGCAGCCCTCCGGTAAGAACATAGGCAAATACCAACAACCCTACCAACAATAGTATTTTACCGTTTAAACTTTCCTTATCCAATAACTGTTGACGCATTTCCATTCCCCCATTTGTTTCCCTTGTACTTGACAATTAAAAACATTTTTAGTATCTTTCCTTATAACATATGATACATTTAAAAAAATATGATAGGAGCTGATTTTAATTTTGGATACCCCTGAAGCCATACAGATGGCGGTTCTGGTTGTTTTGTTGATGCTATCTGCATTTTTCTCTTCCGCCGAAACCGCATTGACTTGTGTAAATAAGGTAAAAATGAAAACCCTTGCCGATGAAGGCAGCAAAAATGCAAAAAGAGTTCTGGATATACTGGAAGCTCCCGGTAAAATGCTGAGCACTATCTTAATTGGGAACAATCTGGTAAACATCTCCATTACCTCTCTTGCTACCACGCTGACTATTAAACTATTCGGAAGCACTTTTGTGGGATTGGTGACAGGCTTTTTAACCATTATGATTTTACTCTTTGGTGAAATTGTTCCCAAGACGGTTGCAAGTATTAATTCCGAAAAGCTGGCTCTTACTTACAGCCCGGCTATTAAAACTCTTATGTTTTTGCTGACTCCTGTTATTTTTATCGTGGATAAAATGTCCAGCGCCCTTTTTAAGCTAATGCATATTAATGCCAGCGGTACTTATAATCCCATGACCGAGAATGAATTAAAGACCTATGTGGAAGTAAGCCACGAGGACGGCGCCATTGAATCGGAAGAACGGGAGATGATCCTGAATGTGTTTGATTTGGGCGATTCCCTTGCAAAAGACATTATGATTCCCCGGATTGATATGACCATGGTAGACGTAGACACCTCTTACAGTAAGCTTCAGAACCTTTTTAAAAACACTCTTTATTCCCGTATTCCTGTTTACGAGGAGGACAAGGATCATATTATTGGCAGTGTAAACTTAAAGGACTTTTTCCTCGTCACCAAAAAGACGGATTTTAAAGTAAGAGATATCATGCGGGAAATCTATTATACTTATGAAACAAAAAAGACGGATGACCTGTTAATAGAAATGCGCCAAAGCGCCAACAACATTGCCGTTGTATTAGATGAATACGGTGCTGCTGTAGGACTGATTACCTTAGAAGACCTGTTAGAGGAAATTGTTGGTGAAATCCGCGATGAATATGACGAAGAAGAGGAAGAACTGTTAAAAGAAACCGGCACAAGGACCTACGACATTGCAGGCTCCATGAAGCTGGATGATATTAATGATGTCCTGTTCACTACTTTTGATTCCGATGATTATGATTCCATCGGCGGAATCATGATTGAGAATCTGGACCGCATTCCCAAAAAGGGAGAAAGCGTTACTTTGGAAGACGGCACAGTACTCACGGCATCTGTCATGAATAAAAACCGCATTATGCGAGTTACTGTGGTTCTTCCGGAAAAACCCGTAGAAGATGACGCTGAAATAATAAAAGCATCCTCTGACGAACAATTAAATGACGCTTCGGATGCTCCCATTATTCAAGATTCTGTTTCCTGATCAAACCGGCTGGCAATGAACTCTTCCATTTCACCCTTTTCCATACCAAGAGCCATTGCCAGCTCTCCATGGAGATTATCCTCCGCTTTCTTAAAATAACGGTCGTCGGTGTTGGTCGTTTTCTTTCCCTGTTCCAGCCTGTTCTGTCTTCTTATATACAAGGTCTTAATGATGCTGACCCACTGTCTGCAATCGCAGGAATGCATGGCTTCGCGGTATTTCAACTCTCGCTGCTTCTCATCCCCTATCCACATTTCCGGTATATTGGGAATATCGTCTATCAATTCCTTGGCTTCTTCTTTTGTCAGCATCTGCCTCATAATAACCTTGTCGTTGTCTACCGCAGAATAAATCTTACCGGATTCATCATAAACCGGCTTTAATTCATAATATTTCTGCCCTCTTGTTGCCCCCGGAAGGCTTAACTCTGTTATATTCTCTACCTTACAGATCCCTCTGTTTTCATAAATCACAAATTCGCCAATTGCAAACATTCTTTCCTTCTTTCCGGTCGGTAGAAGCTTCCGCTTTACACGCCTCCTTATGACAATTATAGGTAATGAAAAGCGCAAACCCGCCTCACTGGGATTTACGCTTTCGTCTTCTTACTTAATATTTTAACATTTTAAAATTTTGAAAGTCAAGCAGTATTTTTAGAATTTTTTCGGAGAAATTTGGGACTTTTAGGAAATCTTCGCCGGCATTTTTGTCACCAACAAAAAAATTTCCGCATATGCTAAAAGAAAAACAGGTGAACAAATGGCAACAATTGTATTGGATGCCGGACACGGCGGTACAGACAGCGGTGCAGTCTACGGTAGCCGTGTAGAAAAAGACGATGTGTTGGCCCTGACACTTGCCGTAGGGAAAATCCTTGAAAATAACGGCGTTTCTGTCATATATACCAGAACCGACGACATCTACGAAACACCTTCACAGAAAGCCGCCGAAGCTAACGCTACCAATGCGGATTATTTTGTATCCATACACAGGAATTCCACTCCTGTACCCAATTCCTATTCCGGCGTAGAAACCCTTGTCTATAACAAGTACGGGGAAGCCTATGACCTGGCAGTTAATATCAATGAACAATTAAGCCGTATCGGTCTCAACAATCTGGGAATCAATGAACGTAAAAATCTGGTAGTACTGCGCCGCACTTCCATGCCTGCTGTGCTTTTGGAAATCGGCTATGTCAATACAGATGCAGATAATGCCTTTTTTGACGCCCGCTTTGACGATATTGCAAATGCTATTGCCAGGGGAATTCTGGAGACAATAGAATAACTTCATCAGGAAAATTATCTTCACGGGAAGATACTGACAGAAAATAACCCTGTACCGGCGTATATGTCTTTGTATAGATACTGTCTTTTGGAGATTCCTGGATTTGAAGGAGTCCGGCAATGCCTTCCCCCGAAAGCTTTACCGCGCTTTCCTTTCTTGTCCAGAGTCTTGTAAATGCAGAATTCTTTTCCTCCTCTTTCTTTATTGCCTGAAATGCCTGCATTTCCTCCATAGTACAGATGCGCCTTGCGGTATTTTCTTTATACTGTCTGATTTTTTCAATATCTATTCCGATTTCTCTGCTATCAAAGGCACAGGCAGCATAGTCACCACTGTGAGATAGGTTTACATAAAATCTATTCTCATGGGGAAAATACATCTTTCCGTTTTCGTTATAATAGGGCGTTTCCGTTAAAGAAACGCCCGTTTTTTTCATGCAGAATAGAAGGAGGGCACTGGCGGACAGGCTTCTCTCCTTGTCTTTTTTGGTTTTGCAGGAATCCACTGCTTTTTTGCGGAAATCGGGCAGGGAATTGTAGAGTTGGTTGGCTCCGACTTGGGTTATTAGGGCGGAGGTGTTGGTGATGTAGATTTCCATAAAAGGGGCTCCTTGTATGAGTTGTTAAGGGTTAAGGGTGTTGGCTGGGGACGAAATTTTGTGGAAAGGCAGGACGCCAGGCAGCAGATTGGGCGGGGAAGTTTTTTTATTTTTCATTATCGGCAGGGGAAATTGGAGTTTTCTAACAGCCTGCATGAAGGCCTATGATGGGGTGCGGGGACGCGTCAATGCGGCATCCGTGCCGCAGAGACGCTTAACAGCCCATCCGGGGCTGTTCCCCCTTAGGTTTTGAGGCAGGCTGTAAGAAAAATCACAATTTCCGCTGAAAGATAATGGAAAATAAAAAGACTTTCCCGCCCTATCTGCCGCCTGGCCTCCTGCCTTTCCATAAAATTTCTGGTGTAGGGTTTTCTTTCAAGTATATAAAGTTGGTTGTTTTGATAAATGGGGTTTTCATCACTCTATATGTCTGGGACAAAGCTGTGCTCTTCCTCAGACCATTGGAGGTCTAGGTCGTCAAGATGTACGTGCCACTGTGCATCGGTAAGTACGTCTACTATTTCTTCCAGACAGCTTAGCCAGTATTGGAGAATATTCATGCAAAGTTCTTCATCTACATTTGATGGAAGTTTTGTAGAGCCGTCCAGAATAATGTTGTCTGGATTTCCATTGTCGTCCTTCTTTAAATTATAGATACAAAAGCCCTCGTATAATTCTCCATAGGGGTATTGCTTGTCATAATGGTCTGCAATCTCGTTACAACGGGTTTCTTCCTGTTGTGTTAGTGGTTGTTTTCTTGTTGCTGTGTAGTAAAGTGATACGGACATAATTAGGATCTCCTTTTGTTCTGTAAATAGAAAGTTGCTGGTTGTCTTAATTTACATGTTTCTTATAGACTCTGGAAGGTTCGCCATTTATATCATTCATCATCTGATAAAATTCACATCCGTACTTTTCATATAATCCGGTAT
>CAZZHJ010000169.1:0-4968 GCA_964653815.1 uncultured Lachnospiraceae bacterium | reverse complement strand
GGAAAATTCCTCTCATTACGGCTGTAAGCATATGACCGTTACAGACGGAGAAACCGGAATAAAATTCACGGCATCCCAAGACTTCTCATTTAATGCGTCAGAATATACGCAGGAGGAGCTTTCTTCAAAACGACATAATTTTGAGCTGCAAAAATGCGAAAGCAACATCATCTGCGTTGACAGTAAAATGGCAGGAGTCGGCTCAAATGCCTGCGGTCCGGAGCTTGCATCTGCATACCGACTGCCTCTGCCTTCCGTTTCGGCTGAATTTTATATGCAAATCACAAATATGAAAAAGTAATCAATGTTTTGGTATTACCATACATATTGCCTTTGTATCCGTAAATAGATATAATTGTTAAGGATATTTTTTGAGCAAACTATTGAGGCAGAGCAGATAAGATATGGCAGATTTGAATTTAACCGCAGAGGAAGAAAAACAACTGAATAAAATTAGGAGTCTTGCGGCGCATATCATGAAGCTTGCCTCTGACAGCATCGTAGTGAATATGCGTTTTTTGGATGTGGCGGTTTCCGCTTTGTCCGGCGAACAGCGGACAGGAATGGGCGGGGCGGCTACGGACGGCGTGAAACTGTACTATGACCCGGTGTGGCTTTTAAAGAACTACGAAAGAGAACCAGCATTTGCGATAAGGATGTACCTTCATATGCTGTTTCACTGTATTTTTTACCATAGCTACCAGTACGGAAAATTAGATAAGGCTAACTGGGATCTGGCTGTGGATCTGGCTGTGGAAAATACCATTTTGGAGCTCGGCATACACAGCGCTGCCATGAAAAAGGATGACAGACTTTTGGAAGCGGTCAGGAATTTGCGGGATTATATGAACGGTAAAGGAAGCGCTGAGGAATATGCAAGGCAGGTTTCATGGAACCAGACCGGACGGAATGATGTGGAAAAAAAGAAAAAGGTTCCTTTCACAGCGGAGCACATTTACCGTTATCTGCAAAAGAATTCCTTAAAGCCGGATGAAAGGAAGGAATTAGTTTCTTTAAGCCATGTGGATGAACATGTGACATGGAATGTCAAAGAAGAAATGACCATGGGGCAGGAGCAGTTTCAGAGAATCAGCGAGCGTGTCAAGGCGGACTTAAAGAGCTTTTCCAAAAACAAATCCAAATCGGAAAGCCTTTCTGCCAATCTGGGAGAGGCCACAAAGGAACGCTATGACTACAGCGATATTTTGAGCCGTTTTACCCAGCTTTCGGAGGATATGTCCGTCAATGATGAGGAATTTGATTATATTTATTATACCTACGGACTTTCCACATATGGTAATATGCCTTTAGTAGAGCCTTTGGAATATAAGGATGTGAAAAAGGTCAAGGAGTTTGTCATTGCTATCGATACCTCCGCATCCTGCAGAGGTCCACTAGTGCAGGCGTTTCTCCGGAAAACCTATGATATTTTAAAGCAGAGCGAAAGCTTCTTTCATAAAATCAACGTGCACATTATTCAGTGTGACATGGAGGTGCAGTCGGATACAAAAATTACCTGTGATGAGGATTTTGATGCCTTTATTGCATCAGGCAAATTAAAGGGATTCGGTTCCACGGATTTCCGCCCTGTATTCGACTATGTGGATGAACAGATTTTAAAGGGAGAATTTGAAAACCTCAAGGGACTGATTTATTTTACGGACGGTTACGGAATTTATCCCGACAGAATGCCGGATTATGATGCAATATTTGTGTTTCTTAACGAGGATGATAAAAAACCGCAGGTTCCGGTCTGGGCCATTCAGGTTGTGCTAAGCGAACCGGAAATAGAAGCGTTTGAGGAAAAGGAGAAGGAAGATGAACATCAGGCAGGCGAAGGAATATATTAAGGATTCCGTCAGATTATATTTGAAAAAGGATGAATTCGGGGAATACCGGATACCTATAGTAAGACAGCGGCCTATTTTCCTCTTAGGAGCGCCCGGTATCGGTAAAACGGCTATTATGGAGCAGGTGGCGTCGGAGCTTTCCATTGCGCTGGTATCCTATTCCATGACCCATCATACGAGGCAGTCCGCTCTGGGACTTCCCTATATAACGGAAAAGGAATATGAAGGAGAAAATTTTCAGGTTTCCGAATATACTATGAGTGAAATCATTGCTTCCATATATGAAACCATGGAAGGCAGCGGCATGAAAGAGGGAATTTTGTTTCTGGATGAAATCAACTGTGTATCCGAGACTCTTGCGCCCTCAATGCTGCAATTTTTGCAGTACAAAACCTTCGGAAAGCACAGGGTTCCGGAAGGCTGGATTATTGTTACCGCAGGCAATCCGCCGGAGTATAACAAATCTGTCAGGGAGTTTGATGTGGTTACCATGGACCGTTTAAAAGTGCTTGAGGTGGAAGCGGATTATGACGCTTGGAAGACCTATGCAAGGGAGATGGGGATTCACGGAGCTATAGTTAGTTTTCTGGAACTGAAGAAAGAATATTTCTACCACATTGAAACAACGGTCAAAGGCAGACTCTATGTGACGGCAAGGGGATGGGAGGATCTTTCCCAGATTTTATTTCTCTATGAGGAAGAAAAACTTCCTGTATCCGAGGCCCTTATAGGGCAGTATATTCGCAATGATAAAATTGTAAAGGAATTCGGCGCATATTATGACCTTTACCAGAAATATAAAAAGGATTATCACGTGGATGAAATCTTAGGAGGAACGGTAACAGAGGCTATTGTGAAAAAGGCGGAAGAAGCGCCCTTTGACGAGCGGCTTTCCCTTCTTGGCATGCTTATGGATAAGATGCTTTCTGACATTAAAGAAAATATGGAAACAGGGGCTTATCTGCAGGATATGATGGCGCCCTTAAGAGCCGTCAAAGATGCGGAAGACGGGCTGGATATGCTGGATAAACAGATACAGGCACGGGAAAAGATAATGCAGAATCTGGCAAAAGGCGGTTCTCTTTCTCCTGCGGATAAAAAGAAGCATAAAAGAATCCTGCATTTTCTGGAAAAGTGCAAAAAAGAAGCGGTTACAAATAAGCAGACTATCACGGACCAGGTGTTTGCCCTGATCAAATATCGTTTCGATGAAGAGGTAAGCCGGATGAAACAGGATACAGAGCTTTGTCAGAGCAGGCTTTCGGCATTGTTTGATTTTGTGGAGCAGGCTTTTTCACAGGGAAATGAAATGCTGATTCTGGTAACGGAACTGACGGTTAATAATGATTCGTCCAGATTCATCGCAACCTTCGGATGCGAAGCCTATCAGAGGCAGAACAGGCAGCTAATGCTGTCTGAGAGAACGGAGCAGCTGGCACAGGAAATCAGGGAATTGAAGTTGTAGAATAAACAGTATTAAGACGGGTAATTTTACATGACAGAGAAACGATTTGAACAGGCGGGAGCCCTGTATCATTATACAATTTCAGAAGAAGGTGTGGCCATTACCGGATATGAAGGAAATAAGATTGAGCTTGTAATTCCCGAATTGATAGATGAACTTCCGGTAACCGCCATTGAAAAGAAAGCCTTTTTCAATGTTTCCGGTTTATACAGAATCTATCTTCCCAATACGCTTGAAAGCATCGGAGACTGGGCATTTGCCCATTGCAGGGATTTAGAAGAAATTTATCTTTCCCGGAAAGAATATGAACTAGGTAAATCTCTTTTTATGGAGTGTACCGCTTTAAAGCGTATCTGCCTTACAGAGAAAGAGAACGGAAATGCCAGAGAGGAAGAGGTATGCCGTGGCTTTGGTTCTCTGTTAGCTTCTACCTGCGGCATTTTAGATGCGCCTTATCTGTTCCAGACTACGAAGGTGGATGATGAGGAATGGCTTGCCCTGTGGGATGCGAGGATGTTGACCATTCTCCACGGGGATGACATGGAAGGATATACCAAACTGCTTTTGTGTGGGGAAGAGGACTATGGAAGCAGGGAGAACAATCTGGACTATTTTCTGGAGCAAAAGAGGAGGAGAAAAGTCAGACTGGCATTTTTAAGGCTTTTGTATGACAAAGGATTAGCAGAAGCTAACCAAAGAGAACTGATCTCCTATCTGCTTTCCCATACCAAGGGCGGCGAAAGCGAAGAAACCTGGCTGGTATTAAAGGAAGAGCATGGGGAGGATATGGAGTATATTTCTCTTTTTGCAGATTTAGGCTGCCTGACAACGGATAATTTTGATGCGCTGTTGTTGGATTTGGGAGGAGAGCATCCCCAGATGAAAGCGTTCTTAATGAAGTACAAAGAAGAACATCTGGAAAAATCCGATTTCTTTGGGAAACTTTCTCTTGATTTTTAATAGACAAAAAGGGCATTTTATGACAGAATATGGAAAAGATAAAATAGGGAACTTGCTTGTGTAACAGTGAAAGGAGAATACACATTGGATTATAATCAGGCTTTGGAAAAATTAGCGCAATACGATCAGACGCATTTATTAGAATATTATGGAGAATTAGATGATAACAGACAGCAGGAACTGTTGGAACAGATTGAGGAGACGGATTTTTCCGTTGTAAAAAATCTGGAGCACCAGGAAGGCGGGGCGGAAAGAGGAAAAATCACTCCCATTGGTTCCATGGAAATAGATGAGATCGAGAAGAACCGGTCCCGTTTTGAAGCCTTAGGATTGGATGCAATCAAGCAGCAGAAGGTGGGGGCGGTGCTTTTAGCCGGCGGAATGGGAACACGTCTTGGAAGTGATGAACCAAAGGGTGTTTATAATATAGGTCTGACGAAGGATTTATATATTTTTGAATGTCTTATAAACAATCTCCTGGAGGTGGTTAAAAAGGCGGATGCGTGGGTGCCCTTGTTTATCATGACCAGTGATAAAAACCATGAAAGAACGGTAAGCTTTTTTAAGGAGCATGATTTCTTTGGATATAAAGGGGAACTGGTATGGTTCTTTAAGCAGGAAATGGCACCATCGGTGAACTTTGAGGGGAATGTACTTTTGGATACAAACATCAAGATTTCCACTTCTTCCATC
>CAZZHJ010000168.1:0-5074 GCA_964653815.1 uncultured Lachnospiraceae bacterium | reverse complement strand
TGCCCCCGTCCTTCCACCTGTGCCTTTGTTTTATTGACTGTTCTGCAGAAGCTGTCGTTTACCTTTTCGTGTATACCGTCCTTAGTCTTATACCAGATAAGATTGGGAATACTGTTAATGGTAGTCTCCAGATACTGACTGGTCTGGGAAAAATCCCTGCTCATTTTAAAGGTCTGCTGCCATCTTAAAAACCGGAAGCTTACCTCCTTATCCGACATTGGCATAGTCCAGATGTCTTTGATTTCCGAAAGCTTATCCTCCAAGAGCGCCAATGCGCTTTCCCCGGCAAGAACAATGAGTTCGCTTCCGTCTTTTCTATTCTCTGTTAATATTTGCAAATTCTCTTTTACATCCGAGCAGCTCAAATCCGCCAGAATCACATCTGCTTCCTGAGTCAACGCGCTCTCAGGGCAGCTGCTTTCCGAAAATTCATGGGTAAAATATGGAAGCGGCGGCATTTCTTTTATAACTTCAAATGCTTTACATGAACTGCCTGCCAGATAAAAGCGAATATGACAATGGTACATACTGTTTCCCCCTGAGATTAGATAATATAAAATACGTACTGTATTACACTTGTTTTCATTTTAACAATCCGTTTGCGGTTATGTCAATAACCAGCAGGCTTTCCAATCAACTATATCTTTCCACAATGCCCCTTACCGATGAAAGATAACCCCTGCCAAACAGATTCAGATGATTCAGAAGATGGTAAAGATTGTATAAATCACGGCGGTTTTCATAGCCGGGCTGCAAGGGCGACGCTTCCTTATAAGCACTATAAAAAGCTGCCGGAAATCCGCCGAAAAGCTCCGTCATGGCAAGATCCGCCTCGGCATGTCCCACGTAGACCGCCGGATCAATAAGCCATGCCTTACCGTCATTTCCCCTTATGACATTTCCCGACCACAAATCGCCATGTAACAGGGACGGATGCTCCGGTTCCACAAGAATATCCCCCAGATGCTCCAGCAATGCGGCTATTTTCTCTGAATCCCTTTCGTCAAAATATGCCGCTGCGCGCTTAAACTGAGGTTTCAGGCGGTATTCCCGAAAGAAATCCACAAAGCTGTCACAGGCTGTATTGCTCTGCTTTCCCGCCCCTATATAGTTGTCCCTTGCAAACCCATAGATTCCTCCCGGCACCAGACCGGCAGTTCCGGCTTTGTGCATGGCCGCCAGTTCACGGGCAAAGGTTTCCCAGTAATTCTTTACTGGTTTACCGCCTGTAATAAATTCCATCAGCAAAAATGAGCAGCCTCCGTCCTCCCGGTCCGTCCCGCTGGCAAGAATGCGGGGCGTGCCCATAACGCCGGTTTTTGCAATGGCAGATAGCCCTGCCGCCTCTGCCGTAAAAAAAGACAGATTCTGCTTTGCATTGTATTTCATAAAAATGCGGCTTCCATCACTTAAATCCAGTCCGCAGGCTTCATTGATATCGCCTCCGGCAATACGCTCTTTTTTTATAATTTTTGTACGCTCCCCAAAAAGTGCATGCAATGCACCTTCCAGCGAATCAAAATGCGGTGGCGCTGTATATTCCATAAACCTTTCCCTCCCGATGTTGCAAAACAGATTTCCCGGAGTCCCAAAATCCCGTATTTTCCCGGATAATATCCATATTTTTTATTATACTCTTCTTTCCCTTTCTCCCGCAAGCCGTGCCAGACTATTCATTTAAAACTTATTTGCCTGTTTCTCTTATTGTCAAAAAAATATCAATGTGATATGATTAGCCTGTATTGTATCTCGCTAAGAGAATAATAACAGGAGGAAACGTACCATGAAAAACGAAAAAACCTATGAACTTGTGCTGACAGCACTGTTCACCGCCATAATTGTCATTATGGCATTCACACCGCTGGGATATATCCCGTTAGTTGTTATTAACGCAACCATCATTCATATCCCGGTTATCCTGGGAGCACTATTTTTAGGACCGAAAAAAGGTGCATTTTTAGGATTCGTATTTGGCTTGACCAGCTTTATCAACAACACATTTAAGGCAGTTACCGCATCAGCCTTTGTATTTTCGCCGGTTCTGGCAGCAGATGTGGTAGGCATATCGGGCGTATTCAAAAGTCTGTATATCTGCTTTGTTCCGCGAATTTTAGTTGGAATCATCCCCTATTTCGTGTATATCCTGATTCGCAAAGTATTAAAGAGCGAACAGAAAATATGGCGTGTTGTGATCCATGGAGCGGCAGCGGTCATCTTATTTATTTCCGCAAGAGCATGTACCATTAATTTAACAAAGGAGAGCTCCGGCCTTTACAGCACCATAGGCGGGCTTGTGCTTGGCGTTCTGCTGTTTGTCATTCTGACCATAAGCAGCGCAAAACAAAAAAGTTCAGCCAGCATCGCACTTGCTTATGCCGGGCTTGCAGGGGCATTTACCAATACTCTGTTTGTTATGAGCGGTATTTTTATCCTATATAAGGACGCTTATGCACAGGCACTGGGCATTGCGGGCAATGCCGTTATCGACGTTATCATGGGCATTATCAGCTTTAACGGTATTGTGGAAGCTGTGGTTGCCGCAATTCTGGTAACAGGTGTGGGGCTTGCACTGATACATGTAAAACCCGTCAAAGAATTTAAGAAAGCCTGAAAAACAGGCGGAATGAGAGGAAATATGATTTTAGCTGTAGATATCGGAAACACTAATATAGTCATAGGCTGTATCGAAGAAGAAAAAATTTATTTTGTAGAAAGAGTGTCCACTGACATTTCCAAAACAGAACTGGAATATGTGGTAGAGTTTAAAACCCTGTTGGAATTATATCAGGTTAAGATGGAAGAAATCACAGGGTGCATCATCGCTTCGGTGGTGCCTCCCCTTAACAACATCGTTAAAACCGCCATGAAAAAGCTGCTTCGTATTTCCCCTATGATTGTGGGCCCCGGCATTAAAACGGGACTGAATATCCTTATGGACAATCCCGGTCAGGTAGGCTCCGATTTAATCGTCAATGCTGTGGCGGGACTGCAGTATTACGGAGCGCCCATTATTATCATTGATATGGGAACAGCAACTACTATCAGCGTCATCGATGACAAGAAGCACTATATCGGCGGCATGATTATGCCCGGTGTCAAGGTATCCCTGGAAGCATTGGTAAGCGGCACTTCCCAGCTGCCGAGAATCAGTCTGGAAGCGCCTAAAAAGTTAATCGGCACAAACACCATCGAGTGTATGAAGAGCGGCATCATTATGGGCCAGGCATCCTGCCTGGACAGCATGATTGACCGTATATGGGAAGACCTTGGATATGAAACCGCTGTGGTTGCTACCGGCGGTCTTTCCGGCTGCATCGTGCCCCATTGTAAGAGAAAAGTGGTTTATGATAATGAATTGACTTTAAAAGGTCTGGGCATTATTTACCAAAAAAATCAATAAGGAGAAAAAAGGGATGTTAAAAGGAAAGCATATTGTGCTGGGTGTAACCGGCAGTATAGCGGCTTACAAAACTGCTTCTCTGGCAAGCATGCTGAAAAAACAGGGTGCAGATGTCACAGTAATCATGACAACAAATGCCGCTAACTTTATTACCCCTATTACCTTTGAAACATTGACAGGAAACAAATGCCTGACGGATACCTTCGACAGGAATTTCCAATACAACGTGGAACATGTGTCACTTGCCAAACAGACGGATTTATTTATGATCGCGCCTGCATCTGCAAATGTCATTGCCAAGGCTGCCCACGGCATCGCCGACGACATGCTGACCACTACTCTTTTAGCCTGTCAGTGTCCTAAGCTCATTGCGCCTGCAATGAATACCCGGATGTACCAGAATCCCATTGTGCAGGATAACATCAAAACATTGCAGAACTATGGGATGGAGGTCATCACCCCCGCCGTAGGCTATCTGGCTTGCGGGGATACGGGAGAAGGCAAAATGCCGGAGCCGGAATTTTTATTTGACTCCATTTTAAGCGCCCTTCATCCAAAAGATATGAAAGATGTCAAGGTACTGGTTACGGCAGGTCCCACCATAGAAAAAATCGACCCGGTGCGCTATATCAGCAACCATTCCACGGGAAAGATGGGATATGCCATAGCTGCAGAGGCCATGATGCGCGGTGCAGAAGTGACCCTGGTAACGGGAAAAACAGATATTACGCCGCCTGCAAATGTGCGTACCATAGAAATTACCTCTGCTGCTGAGATGGCAGATGCAGTAAAGGCATGTGCAAAGAAACAGGATATCATTATCAAAGCTGCTGCCGTAGCAGATTACCGTCCCAGGCAAATTGCAGATGAAAAAATGAAAAAAAGCGACGACCAGCTGACCATTGAGCTGGAGCGCACGGAAGATATTCTGGGATTTTTGGGCGCCCACAAAAAAGAAGGCCAGTTTTTATGCGGCTTTTCCATGGAAACAGAAAACATGATAGAAAATTCCCGGAAGAAGCTTACGAAAAAGAATCTGGACTTAATCGTGGCAAACAATCTGAAAAAGGAAGGCGCCGGTTTTGGAACTGACACCAATGTCGTAACCCTGCTCTCCAAAGAAGATACCGTAGAGCTTCCCATTATGTCCAAGGCGGAGGTTGCAGGACAGCTTCTGGATTACATTCTGAAACATATGTCAAAATAAAAAGACAGGAGAAATATCCGTTTTCGGATGCTTCTCCTGTTTTTAACTTATGTATGAATTTTCTCAATTCTTCTTTTTCAGGTTGATATCGCCTAAAGCATGTATCAGCTTTTTAATCGCTTCTTCTATATCTTTATCCGTGGTAAGTTTAATCCCGCCTCCGATTTTGGAAAGCCTTTCCAGATCGTCGTTGTTCAGGGTAATCACGTGCTCCCGCTCGCTTTCCGGCTTTGGAATCACATAGGGTTCCATTTCCTTTTCCAATTCATTCAACTGACGCATGACAGTGGTAATCTGGCTCTTTCCGATGCTTACCGCTTCAAGAAGCTCGTCATAATCTCCCAAGATTCTCTGGCAGTCCGGAACATCCTCATAAACCTCTTCCACATCACTGACAATCCCCGATTCATTACCGTTTCCGTAGACATACCTGTTGTCTTTGATATTCCTGTCAAGGAAGTTCAGTG
>CAZZHJ010000167.1:0-5094 GCA_964653815.1 uncultured Lachnospiraceae bacterium | reverse complement strand
AGTATCAGGTTTCCATGCCCATTGTGCAGGAAGTAAACGATATTTTATTCGGAGGGAAAGCGGCTTCGGAGGCCGTTAAGGATTTGATGTTCAGGGATAAGAGAAGAGAGGCCAGCTCCCTGACCTGGGAAGAGTAAGCTGTAGGAAACGGAAAAGAGAATTTATGCTTTTGATTTTATGGCGGAAAGAGGAAAAAAGATGAATGTTTTGGTCGTAGTGGATATGCAGAATGATTTTATTGACGGGGCTTTAGGAACGAAAGAGGCGGTTGCTATCGTTCCCCATGTTGTGGAAAAGATAAAAAGCTTTGACGGTATTGTATTGGCTACCAGGGATACCCATGGAAAGGACTATCTGTCCACCCAGGAAGGGAAGAACCTTCCGGTGGAGCATTGCATAAAAGGAAGTAAAGGATGGGAAATCCGTAAAGAGATAGAGGCATTGCTTCAGGAAGAGCCTATTGATAAACCCACTTTCGGAAGCCCTGCGTTAGGTGAAAAGCTTGTCCGGATTAACGAAAACGAAAAAATAGATACCATAACTTTAATAGGACTCTGCACGGATATCTGTGTGATATCCAATGCCATGATAGCCAAGGCATTTTTGCCGGAGGTGCCGGTTTTGGTGGATGCTTCCTGTTGTGCGGGAGTATCTGTTGAAAGCCATACACAGGCATTAGAGGCTATGAAGATGTGCCAGATTCAGATTATCTGAGTAAGGAAATAAGAGAAAATAAAATAAAAGTCAGGAAACGCTGTTTTGAATTGCCGAAACAGCGTTTTTTATTTTTCACTTATCTAAAACCTGTCATAAACCTGTCCCGTCCACATATAATTTTTTAAGGACAGACCGGAGGGAAGGCTGATGGACAAGACAGATACGATTAAAAATTTGTTTCCCAGGGAATTTCATAATATGCTCAGCTGCCTGCCTGATATTATGGAGCAGCTGCAGGAAATAAGGCTTCGGGTAAACTGCCCTTGTATTTTTGTGGTGGACAGGAAGGAGCGGTATCCATCCAGGGAAGGGGAATTGACCTTTGATATGGAACGGGGTGTGGTTTTAAAGAGCGAGGAAATGACGGCAATTTTTAACCATATCTGCAATTATTCCCCCTACGCATATGAAAGCCAGCTGAAACAGGGATATCTGACCGTGGCGGGCGGACACAGGGTGGGTATTTTCGGACAGGTTGTTATGGAAGGCGAAAAGGTGGCTCTGATGAAACAGGTACAGTTTCTGCATATCAGGATTGTACATGAGGTCAGGGGAGTGGCAAAAGAAATTCTTCCCTATTTATATGAAAAAGGAAGGTTTTTAAATACCCTTATCGTTTCTCCGCCAGGTGCGGGAAAAACCACAATGCTGCGGGATATAGCATCTATGGCATCCGACGGCAATTCTTTTCACCCGGGCATGCAGGTCTGTATCATCGATGAACGCTCCGAAATTGCCGGCAGCTTTATGGGAGTCCCTCAGACCCATGTGGGAATCAGAAGTGATGTACTGGATGGATGCCCGAAAGCCATAGGAATGCTTATGGCAGTCAGGGCAATGGGACCACAGCTGCTTGTAGTGGATGAACTGGGACTGAAAGCGGATTATGAAGCGCTTATTTGTGCTTCGGGATGCGGGATTCATCTTTTAGCATCCATTCACGGCAATGACTTTCAGGATATCCTGAAAAAACACATGGATAAAGAGAAATTATTGAAAGAAACTTTTCAGAGATTTGTCATTTTAAACTGGCAGAAAAAGAACGGAAGGTTCAGGCAGAATTGGCTTCTTCTTGATGAGGGAGGAAAGCAGATTGCAGAAAAGGATAGGTTTACATAAAGTTGAGAAAGAAAAGTCGGAGGTGAATATATGCGGATTTTAGGAGGCGTGATTTTTCTCCTGGGAACAATGGGTTTTGGAATGTATCAATCCATGGCATATGAAAAAGGAATTGAAGCATTGAGAAGCGCAGCGGATATGATGCATTATCTGATTTCACAGATTCAGATTGAAAATGCCTCCCTGCCGGAAAGCATTTGCAAGGTTTCCTTCAGAATGGACGGATTTATCGGGGATGTTTTACAGAATATCTGTAAAAGAAACAATAAAAATGACGGAAAACCGTTATTTGAGATCTGGCAGGAAGAAATGGCCGTTCTGGAAGACCGCTTTCGTGCAAAGGACCTGGAACTGTTAATCCATATGTTTGACGAGACCGGCTTTTATGATACCAAAACACAGCTGCAGCGTCTGCAGATGAATCTGGAAGTATTTTCGGAAGAAATCAAAGTGCGGGAAGGTCAGCGTGAAAACAGATGCCGTCTGTATCAGTCCATGGGGCTGATGGTAGGCATATTCGTAATTATTTTACTTTGGTAGGAGAGAGATGCATGAGCATTGGGATACTTTTTAAAATTGCAGCAGTAGGGATTCTGGTAACCCTGTTAAACCAGGTATTAAAACATAGCGGAAAAGAAGAACATGCCTATCTGGTCAGCCTGTGCGGATTTATCATTGTGCTGACATGGGTTCTGCCTTTTATTGTGGATTTGTTTCAAAGTATGGAAAATTTGTTTTCCATGTAATGAAACAGGGATAAGAAGGCGGAAAAATCGGACAGGGGGATGGGATTGTGGATATTGTAAAAATCGGATTGCTGGGACTGGTTTCTGTGGGAATTGCGCTTGTGATCAAGCAGACCAGACCGGAGCTGGCTTATTTGTTTGTTTTATGTGTGGGACTGTTTGTGTTTTATCTCTGTTTTGACACTTTTATGGCGGTAGCCGATATGGCCAGAAAAATAGGGGAAAGTGTGGGCAGCTATGACAAATATGTACAATTGCTCCTTAAGATTGTGGGGATTTCTTACATCAGTGAATTCTGCAGCGGAATGTGCCAGGATGCAGGCTATCAGACTTTGGGCAGGCAGGTGGAAACCGCAGGAAAATTCAGCGTGCTTTTGACGGGACTTCCTATATTTTTTACATTGCTGGATACGATCAGGGAGTATTTTTGATGGAAGAAAAACTATTGACAATGTTAAATTTTGAAGATTTAAACGGATTCCTGGATGCTATATTGTATAACCAAAGCATAACTGTGGAGGAATTGCTGCAGGAACTTATGACCGGGGATATTTCTTCCTTTACACGGCTTCTCTGGGAATATATAAAGGATGTGCTTTTCGGCAACCTGCTCCAATGCAAGGAACTCTTTCTGGGAATTATGCTTTTGGGAATTTTTGCCATTATACTGGGGAGTTTATCAGACTTGTTCAAAAGCAGTCAGATTGCCTTGTTTTCAAGATATTTTGTTTTTATGTTTGTATCCCTCCTGTTGCTGAAATGTTTTGTTAATTCCTATGAGTCAGCTAAAATGCTGTTGGAAGAGATGGGGGAGTTTATAGGGGCTCTGATACCGGTATTCTGCCTTGCGCTGGGTATGTCAAATGGAGCCGTTACGGCGGCAGCCCATTATGAATTGCAGTTTTTACTGTTATTCCTGGTGGAAAAAATTATGATTAGCGTTCTCCTTCCTCTTGTACAGGTATACTGTATTCTTCATGTTATGAACCAGCTGCCGGAAGGAAACCGCTTCGGGGGTATCTTATCACTGATTAAAAAAAGTATACTTTACATTACCAAGTCAAGCCTGTTTGTATCCATCGGAGGCAGTATGTTTCAGGCGGCAATCATGCCTTCTGTTGACGGATTAAAAAGTAAAATCCTGTTAAAGTCGGTATCCATGTTCCCGGGGCTGGGAGATTATGCGGATGCAATCGGTGAAATGGTGCTGCAGGGGGCGGGGCTGGTTAAAAACAGCGTAGGCATTATAGGCATTTTTATTTTGCTCCTCATGTGCGTCAAACCGGTTCTTGTTACCCTGATGTATGGCTGTATGATCCGTCTGGCATCGGCGATTCTGCAGATATCGGGAGAAAAGAAATTTACGGGGCATATATGGAAAATGGCGGACAGCTTTTTTCTGCTTGCCAGAATACAGTTTTTCGGGGGAGGCATCTTTTTTGTTTCCATTGCCGTCGCCACAGTGGCATTTTATCGGAGGTGATGTACATGGCATCTTATCTGGAAAGATTGTGTATCTTTATCTGTCTGGGCGACCTGCTGGCAAACTTTCTTCCTTCGGAGAAATTTGTAAAGCTGTACCGTCATATAGCAGGAGCGCTGATATTGGTTCTGATTATACAGCCTTTGGGAAAGGAGGTGGCAGGACTGGCGGAAAATGCCGAAGGCGGAATCAGGGAGGAGTTTGAAGAAAGAATAGAAGGGCAAAATGCTTTTTGGAAGGCGGGGAATAAAGATGAGATTATGGAGGAAACGGAAAATGTACTGGAAGGTTATCTGGGGCAGATGACCGAAGAGGAAATGAAGGAGGAACTTGCGGAATATGGTTATGAGATAGAAGAGGAGAGTCAGGAACAGAAGTGATGATGCAAGGAGAAGGATATGATGGAAAAATGGAAAGAGTTATGTGGAAAAATAGGAAAGGACCGTTTTCTCATTCTGATTATCGGGGGACTTTTGCTTCTGGTCATCACTTATCCGCTTCCGTCGGGTTCTGACGGAAAGAACGGACAGAATGGGACGGGAAAAAATGCAGTATCCCAGAAGAGCGAAACGGCAGTTTCCGAAAGCGGGCAGGAAATAAAGGGTTCAAGCGACTATACGGCAAAAACGGAAGCCCGCCTTGCAGAGATTCTCTCGAATATTTCAGGAGCGGGAAAGGTAAAGGTTTTTATATCCTTTGGAGATTACGGAACCAATGTTGTGGAAAAAGATGTATCCTACACCAGAAATAATGAAGACAGAAGCGGTACGGATATCCAGAATACTTCCACCGTAAATACAGAAAATACGGAAACAACGATTTATACATCTGATGAAAACGGAAATGAAGTACCTTTTGTGAGAAAAATCATGACGCCGAAAGTGGAAGGTGTTCTCATTGTAGCGGAAGGCGGAGAAAATCAAAAAGTAAGGGGAGAAATGAAAGAGGCAATTATGGCATTATTCGGAATTGAAGAACATAAAATAAAAGTAGTAAAGATGAAAGGTGAAGAAAGATGAAAGGAAAATT
>CAZZHJ010000166.1:0-5114 GCA_964653815.1 uncultured Lachnospiraceae bacterium | reverse complement strand
AAAAGGTCCAGAGCTTCAATTGCCACCTTTTCAGTAATAATGCCATCAAAGCGCACCTGAGCAAAATCCCTAACTCTCTTTAATACCCTGTTGGCAAGCCTGGGCGTCCCTCTGCTTCTGCGCGCCAACTCTACCGCTCCCTCCGGTTCTATTTCCACCTGAAGAATACCCGCAGAATGTATAATGATCTGCACCAGTTCTTCCACGCTGTAAAATTCCAGCCGGTTAATCACCCCAAACCGGTCCCGCAGCGGAGCCGATAAAAGCCCTGCCCTGGTTGTGGCCCCCACAAGGGTAAACTTTGGCAGATCCAGGCGGATAGACTTGGCCGTGGGTCCTTTTCCAATCATAATATCAATACAATAATCCTCCATGGCAGGGTATAAAACCTCTTCCACCTGACGGTTCAGCCTGTGGATTTCATCCACAAAAAGCACATCCCCGTCGGAAAGTCCGTTTAAAATCGCCGCCATATCTCCCGGCTTTTCAATGGCAGGACCGCTTGTAACCTTGATATGGGTGCCCATTTCATTGGCAATAACCCCTGCAAGGGTAGTTTTTCCCAGTCCCGGCGGTCCATAAAATAGAATATGGTCTAAGGGGTCATTCCGCCGTTTTGCCGCTTCAATATAAATTTTCAAGGTTTCCTTTGCCTTTGACTGTCCGATATAATCGTCCATTTTCTGGGGACGAAGGGTTCCTTCAATCTTTTGATCCTCTTCCGTAAGGGAGGTCTCAATAATTCTCTGTGCCATATGATTTCCTTTTTTGTTTTTTGCCTTTTAAAATAAATTTTTCAAGGCTTTTTTCAATATTTCTTCTGTAGTGCTTTCTTCCGTAACAACAACCTTGGAAACTGCTTTTGACGCCTCGCTGATACCATAGCCCAGAGCCGCCAGCGCATCTATAGCCTCTTTCCTTGCAGCCTCAAAGTTATCAGCTGGTAATCCGGTTTCCGCTTCCTCTCCGCCCGGCAGCGCAGTAATATCTTCTAATTTTACTTTATCTTTTAAGTCCAGAATAACCCGTTCCGCCGTTTTTTTGCCGATGCCGGGAGCCTTGGCAATTGCCGACGCATCCTGGCTGTAAATGGCAAAACGCAGATCATTGGCGCTCATAACCGATAAAATCGCCAATGCGCCCTTGGGCCCGATGCCGTTTACGGTAATTAACTTTTTAAACAATTCCAGCTGGTCTTTGGTTTCAAAGCCGAAGAGCTGGAAAGCATCTTCCTTTACATAGGTATAGGTATGTACTTTTATTTCAGAGCCCACTTTAAATCCGTAGCCGTAGGGAACCCTTACATTGAAGCCCATACCGTTTAAATCCACAACAATATTTTCTTCGGAAACTTCAGCAACCGTTCCCACCAAATATGCTATCATAAATAATCTCCTGCTGTAGTAATAACTTTTTCCGTTAGTTCGTTTTCATGATTATAATAATTTCCGCTTTAATAGAATTTCACTGATAAAACCGATGACATATCCGCTGACTGCTCCCGTTATGAGCAGAATCGGCATATACCATCCGATAGCAGTATTTTGTACTATAAAATAAGCTATGAGCAATTGTCCTATATTGTGGGCAATCCCGCCTGCCATGCTGATACCTTCCATATCCAGAAAGTCTGCTTTTTTTAATCCGATCATAACCGCCATGGAAAGTGCAGCTCCTGCCAGAGAATAGACACAGCTGAATAAATTCCCGAACAGCATTGCCGTCAGAAGGATTCTGGAAAGCTGATAAATGATCCCGTATTTCCAGCCATAGGAATACAGCAAAAGTACCACCAGCATATTGGCCAGTCCGATTTTGACTCCCGGCATGGACGGTGCAATGGGAAAAAGCGCCTCCACATAGGATAAAATCATCCCAAGCGCCAGCAAAAGTCCCATTTTCGCCAGTCTGTCAGTACGCAACCGCATCCACCTCCTTTTCAGTGGAAAGGATGGTTACCACCAGCCTGTGAGGGATACAGGTAATCACTTCGCCGCTTTTGGAAATGCTTTGGCTGTTTTTGCATATCTGATTGGCACAATTTGCTTCGGCTACATAGGCTTTCCCGTTTTCAACCACAATCAGATTATAATCGCCCTCTTTGGAACCGGCCAGAAAGCTGGCATCCACATTTAACGGCATTTCCTGTATAACTTCTCCTCCAAGAGTAATGACAACCTGTCCGCCGGTATCCTTTGTATCATATATCATTAACCAAACTGCAGAAACCAAAAGGATTCCTGCCAGAATTATCACACTTCTGATTCTCTTTTTAGCCATCATAAAGCTATTGTATCATAATCGAACATACATTTCCATAAATATAATGATACATAAATCACATTTCCAAAGGAAGCTTTTTCAAAAGTCCGTCCTGTATGGACTCCTGCAGCAGGACAACTCCGTCATCCAGAAAATCCACAGGTTCATTTAACAATCCCTGTTTCACACATTCCTTTACAATCTCCCCACAGATCATTTCAACAATGACGCTTCCCTCATACTGCCGCATTCCCTCATCTTTCGCCGGGACGTTGACAATTCCCATAGAAGATGTGGAAAGCCACGAAAACGCCTCTGACAGATTCCCCAGAACCGGCAGGTCCTTCATACCGTAATGAGCCCACTTATAAAAAGGCATATATTGATGATTTAACAGGTAAACCGCAGAAACAGCATTTTTCATAAAAAGGCTTAAGGCAAAATAGGTCGCCACATAGTCCTTCCGCATCAGGCACCTTCCGTAATTATATTGTCCTGCCTGTGCCATGACCGCAAAACGGGAAGCCAGCTTTTTCATTCTTACTTCTTTCGGATAGAAATGCCCAAAAGCCTTTCGCAGCTTCATGAATTTATCATCGCCTTCGTGAAAAATCCTGCCGTTGGTGACCATGGCAAGCCTTTCTTCGGAAAGCTGATACCATTGATAAAGATTTTCCGGCTCTTTATCAATACCCAGATTGGCAAAATAAAAGTCTTTTGTGGAAAGTACGCCCACACGCCCCTGACCATGGGAAGAAACCATACGTTCCATTCCCCTAAATTCCTTGGGCAGCCCTTCGTAAAATTTCTCAAGTCTATCCCAGTATTTTTCTTTTAACTCATCATCTAAAAAAATGCAGAACCCAGGTCCGAAATCATGGTCTTTGGAAATCTCATCATCAAAACCGAAGCATTCTGAGCCCTGCCCGCACAAACCTATGGAAATTTTACCAAAATCCTCTCCCATAATTTCACGTAATTGATTTTCATGCTCCTGATAGTATGCCTGTGCCAGTTCCAAGCCATTCATAATAACCTCCATAGAAATATATCCACTCTCCGATTATATTCTTTAAGCAGAATAATTCTAAAAATAAACATACATTACTTTAGATGGGATTTTACAAGTTCCGCATTCTGTAATAATAACTGATAACTCTCGTTTTCACCAAAATGAATCTTTACTTCCTCCGCTGCTTTTTCATAAAAAGAAAGGGATTTTTCATATTCCTCCTTTTTAAAATATACCTCTGCTAACCCCGCCAGGGCGGCAGAATAATGGGCATCGGTCGTTTCTCCCTTCAAAGCTTCGTACCGTTTTACGGCATCCTGCAAAAGCGTTTCTGCTTCTTCTGTATTTCCCAGCTTCATTTTTACCAGGGCCAGATTGGTTCTCGTGGATGCCTGCTCTGATGCGCCTTCGGGAATCTTATCTATAATATCCAAAGCCCTTTCCAAAAATATGACAGCTTTTTCATTATCATTCAACTGCTCCAGCAAAATGCTGATATTGTTATATAGGCCTGCAAACCGGTAATCCCCCGGCGGCAAAAGCTGTTCATAAAGCTGCAATGCCCTTGCATAATAGGAAAGGCTTTCGTTCAGCCTGCCTGCGGCGCGGTAGCCCGTCGCCACATTCAAAAGCGTGGTGCCAAAGTGCTCCGTTCCATCTAACTGCAGTTCCTCCATAAGCATCAGAGTATCCTCTGAAATCTGAAAGCATTTGTCATATTGGGAAATGCTCCGGTAAAAGCCAATCATTTCGTTACCGATGGTAACATAAGCGCCATAATCCTTCTCCTCGTTGGCTTTTGCCAGGCTTTCACACAAAAATATGTCGATTTCATCCGGGGATTTTCCTTCTGTAAACATTTTATCGAGGGTTATAAAAAAAACGTTGGTGTCCATATGGATTTCCTTTCTTACCTGTCTGTCCACGAATCGAACCTTGTTGATATTTGCGGGTCATATAGTGGACATCCGAAATCAATTAAAATGTCCATAAGAGCATTCATATCGTTTTCCTGCATACCATAACAATCAAATCTTATAATTTGTGAAGTCGCAAAAATCTCAAAAGCTCCTCTGTCTTCTTTCTCATTCTCATAATGATTTTTATCTAATGCCGTCCAATTTGAAAAAACAGAATT
Source organism: uncultured Lachnospiraceae bacterium (assembly GCA_964653815.1). GTDB lineage: Bacteria > Bacillota > Clostridia > Lachnospirales > Lachnospiraceae > UBA2882. The sequence continues at coordinate 702 of CAZZHJ010000166.1, read as the reverse complement.
AATCTTTTTGAAAATTTCATCTATAGGAAGATTTTCTAATTCTTCCATTGTTTTACCATCACAACATGCCAATTCATAAATTTTCTTGTTATCATGAACAGCCCCTTCTTTATATTTCCAAAAATTTAAATCCATACTCATTTTGAAACCCTCCCGAAAATTCATTTTTTGTTGTAATTATAATCTATTTTCCACAGTGGTACAACTCAAAAAAGGAATATATCAAATCACATATCTAAGTTATAAGCAAAAAATCTGCCATGCAAAAACTATATGAATCAACAGTCTTCCACAACAGATTTTTTTACGTTTTCTTTTATATTACATTTCTCTTAACCGAGTCGTTTATTTGGCATTAATATAATTTACCAGACCTTCCGCATCGATAATCTTCTGCATGAATTCAGGAAATGCCTGCCCCTGGTATTCGGTGCCCTTTGTCCTGTCATAAATCTTGCCGGAATCAAAATCCACTTCCACTTCGTCTCCCGCTTCAATGGCGCTTGCCGCCTCGGGACATTCTATAATGGGAAGTCCGATATTAATAGCATTGCGGTAAAAGATTCTGGCGAAGGTTTCTGCTATGACGCAGCTGATTCCCGATGCCTTAATGGCAAGGGGTGCATGCTCCCTAGAAGAACCGCAGCCAAAATTCTTGGTGGCAACGATAATATCACCCTTATTTACTTTATTTACAAACTC
>CAZZHJ010000165.1:0-5180 GCA_964653815.1 uncultured Lachnospiraceae bacterium | reverse complement strand
GGTAGCTTCGCCATTCTGGATAAGGTCGTTGACCACTGTCGGAATGTAGAATTCCAAAATGGGTCTATTTGATATGGAGGGAAATGTCCTTGATAAGTGGGAGATTAAGACCCGTACAGAGAACGGCGGCGTTAATATACTTCCGGATATTGCAAAAGCGGTAAATGATAAAATGGCTGAGAAGTCCATAGAGAAAAGCGATGTGGCAGGCGTGGGAATCGGCGTACCGGGTCCTGTGGATGCAAAGGGTATTGTCCATAAATGTGTTAATCTGGGTTGGGGCGTATTCAATATCAATGATGAACTGAGCGGACTCCTGGGACTTCCTGTCAAAGGCGGCAATGATGCCAATGTTGCAGCCCTTGGGGAAATGTGGAAAGGCGGCGGCCAGGGCTTTGAAAGCATTGTTGTGGTTACTCTGGGAACCGGCGTTGGCGGCGGCATCATTATGGACGGTGAAATTCTCACAGGCGCAAAAGGAGCGGCAGGAGAAATCGGACATATTCATGTGGATGATGATGAAACAGAAATTTGCGGATGCGGCAATAAGGGATGCCTGGAGCAATATACATCGGCCACCGGTGTGGTAAGGCTGGCAAACCGCACCTTAGAGAAAAATACAAAGCCCACCTGTCTGAAAGCGGGAGCAGTCAGTGCAAAGGACGTTTGGGATGCAGTAAAAGCAGGAGATGAAGTGGCGAAGGAAGTTGCAGAACAGTTTGGCGAATATCTGGGCAAGGGCCTTGCCAGTGTGGCATGCGTTGTCAACCCGGAAGCTTTTGTAATCGGCGGAGGCGTATCCAAAGCGGGAGAAGTGCTGCTTAATTATATCCGTAAAAACTATTCACCCTATGTGTTCCATGCTAGCCGTGATGTCAAGTTTACACTTGCTACGCTGGGAAATGATGCGGGAATTTACGGCGCGGCTAAGCTGGTGCTGGGTTAGTACACAGCATAAATAAAAGAATCCGACATACCATATATAGAAAAGAATAGCAGGTGGACAGTTGAACACGGCATTATTTGAATTTTTAAAATCCCAGCTTCCTGAGGAATGCATAAAAAGAAATGAGCCTATGGGGCTGCATACAACATTCCGGGTGGGAGGAAATGCGGATTTCTTTCTGGAAATCAGCTCGCCAAAGGAGCTGGCGAATATTATTAAATATTTAAGACAGACAGAACACTCTTATTTCATATTGGGCAACGGCAGTAATCTTCTTGTAGGGGATAAGGGCTATAACGGTGTAATCCTTCATCTCGGGGAGCGTTTTTCTGAGATAACGGTGGAAAAAGAGACCATTACAGTTCAGGCGGGAGCCCTTCTTTCCACAGTGGCAAAGACGGCCGCAAAGCATGGACTGACCGGAATGGAATTCGCTTCGGGGATTCCCGGTACCATAGGCGGGGCAGTGGTCATGAATGCAGGCGCATATGACGGGGAGATGAAGCAGATTATAACCATGGTAACGGTTATGACGGACCAGGGAGAAATACTGGAACTGGATAATGAGACCATGGAATTCGGTTATCGTACCAGCATTATTAAAAACAGACCTTTTATTGTTTTGTCAGCCCGTCTGGATTTGAAGAAGGGCAATATAGAAGAAATACAGGAAAAGATGGATGATTTCGGGAATCGCAGGAGGAGCAAACAGCCTCTGGAATACCCCAGCGCTGGAAGCACCTTTAAAAGGCCGGAAGGATATTTTGCAGGGAAACTGATCATGGATGCAGGTTTCAGGGGATATCGTATCGGCGGGGCCCAGGTATCGGAAAAACATTGCGGTTTTATTATTAATGTGGGAAATGCAACAGCTGCGGACATTTCCGAATTGATGGATGAAGTCATAGAAAAAGTAAACGATAAGTTTGATGTTACATTGGAGCCGGAAATCATCAGAATCGGCGATTTCTGATGACTGTTAAGCGGTGAAAGGAAGATGGGATGAAATTTGTAGTGGTAACGGGAATGAGTGGCGCAGGAAAGAGTACGGCCATGAAAATGCTGGAAGATGTGGGATATTATTGCGTCGATAATCTTCCTGCAGCGCTTATCAGTACATTTGTGGAATTAATTACCCTTCCCAAAAACAATATTACAAAGGTTGCACTGGGACTGGATGTGCGGTCTGACAAATCATTTGAGGAAATCAACCAGACCCTTACATCTATGAAGGAAAGCGGCCTGAACTATGAAATATTATATATGGATGCTTCTGATGAAATCCTGATCAAACGGTATAAGGAGAGCAGAAGAATACATCCTATAGAAGGAAACCACATAGAAGAAAGTATACAAAAGGAAAGACAGATTCTGTGTGCCATCCGCAAACAGGCTGATTATATTATCGATACTTCCAGCCTGCTTACCAGATATTTGAAAGAAGAACTGGACAGAATTTTTGTGAAAAATGAAGCCTACAATTCCTTAATGGTGCAGATTATGTCTTTTGGTTTTAAGCACGGGATTCCATTAGAGGCAGATCTTGTATTTGATGTACGTTTTCTACCCAATCCCTTCTATATTGAGGAACTAAAGACGAAAACAGGAAATGACAAGGAAGTGCGGGATTATGTCATGGGATTTCAGGAAGCGGAATGCTTTCTGGATAAACTGACGGATATGATTAGCTTTTTGATCCCTAATTATATAAAAGAAGGAAAGTACCGTCTTGTTATTTGTATCGGATGTACGGGAGGACGGCACCGCAGCGTGACGTTGGCAAATGCCCTTTATGAACGCATGAAGGATAAAGGAGAATATGGGCTCACCCTGATGCACCGGGATGCGAACAGAAGTAGTTGACGAAGGTGATGATATGTCTTTTTCCAGTAAAGTAAAGGATGAACTGTTGTCAGCGGCCGGAAGCGCCAGACACTGCCAGATTGCGGAACTGTCTGCAGTTTTTTCGTTTTGCGGCTATATTGAAAATGAGGAAAGCGGTCGTCCCACCATAGGAATTTCAACGGAAAATAAAACAATTTCCATAAAATGCTTTACATTATTGAAGAAAACATTTAATATATATGCTAGTGTTTCCGTGAAAAAGCACAACAGGCAGTCCAAAACCCTTATCTATGAGTTACGGGTGGAGGATGGCAAAAAAGCAAAAGAAATCCTGATGGCGCTTAAGCTTTATGATGAAATAACACAAACCTGTGGGAAAGCGGGTTGTGTGGCAAATCCTGTTCTTTTGAAAAAGGATTGCTGCAGGCGCGCCTATCTGAGAGGGGTTTATCTGGCAATAGGCTCTATGAGCAATCCGGAAAAGGGCTACCATCTGGAGTTTGTCTGCGACAAAAAAGAACAAGCGTTATATTTAAAAGAGATATTAAAGGACTTTGGGATTGAAGCAAAGGAAGTGCTCCGTAAAAAGTATAACGTAGTATATTTAAAAGACGGAGAGGCTATTGTAGATTTACTTAATATTATGGGAGCCCATGTGGCATTAATGGAATTGGAGAATATGCGCATTTATAAGGAAATGCGTAATTCTATAAATCGCAGAGTAAACTGCGAAGCCGCCAATATTACCAAAACGGTAAATGCGGCTGCAAGACAGGTGGAAGATATTTTGTATATCCGTGAACATATGGGATTGCAAAAGCTTCCGGGCAATCTGCAGGAGATAGCCCGGCTGCGACTGGATAATCCGGAGGCTACGCTGAAGGAATTATCGGAAATGCTGGATCCGCCTGTTGGTAAATCAGGTGTAAACCACAGGTTACGAAAGTTAAGTGAGCTTGCAGAAAGATTAAAGTGAATTAGGAGGAATAAGCAATGATTCAAAAATCTATGCAAATTCAACTGTCTAATGGTTTGGAGGCAAGACCGGTCGCAGTTCTTGTCCAGAAAGCCAGCATGTTTGACAGCGAAATTTACATTCAAGCGGAAGGCAAGAAGGTAAATGCGAAAAGCATTATGGGAATGATGAGTCTGGGACTCAACATGGGGGAAGAAGTTACTGTTATTGCCAACGGCAAAGATGAAGCGGATGCAGTTGCCAATCTGGAGAACTATATCAGCGGCAACGAAAAAGAGTAAGCTCACGAAAATGTAAGGGGAACACGGGATAACAGTGTTCCCTGTTTGTTTTATTTCAGGAGGTATGTATGGAAAAAAAGTTACTTTTTGTGTATAATCCTCATGCCGGTAAGGCGCAGATTCGGAGTAATCTGTTAGATATTATCGATATTTTTACAAAAGCGGGCTATACTGTTACGGCCAGGCCCACCCAGAAGCCGGGGGATGCCAGAGAGGCGGTTATGACCAGAAGCGGGGATTATGATCTGGTGGTCTGCAGCGGTGGTGATGGAACCCTTGATGAAACTGTAACGGGTATGATGATGGGTACAGAGCGCATTCCTATCGGCTATGTGCCTGCAGGGACTACCAATGATTTTGCCCGAAGCCTGAAAATATCGGGAAATATGCAAAAAGCAGCGGCAGATATTGTGGATGGAAGAGAATATGCCTGTGATGTGGGAAGATTTAACGATGATATTTTTGTTTATGTTGCGGCATTCGGGTTATTTACAGATGTGCCCTATGAGACAAATCAGCAGATAAAGAATGTTCTGGGTCATCTGGCTTATTTGCTGGAGGGCGCAAAAAGAATCAGTTCCATCCCATGTTATCATCTGAGGGTTACCTGTGACGGACAGAATCTGGAAGGGGATTATATGTTCGGGATGATCACTAATTCCCGTTCCGTAGGCGGATTTTCCAAGATTACCGGCAAGCATGTAGAGTTAAATGACGGATTGTTTGAGGTTACCCTTATTAAAATGCCATACAACATGATAGAACTGAATTTGATTTTGACTTCTATTATAGGGCGCAAAATTCACAGCGATTATATGCAGTGCTTTAAAGCGGCTTCCCTGACCATAGAGGCCGATGAGGCAATTCCGTGGACTTTAGACGGGGAATATGGCGGAAAGCACAAAGAGGTGAATATTCAAAATGAATTCCAGGGCCTTCATCTAATTATTCCAGAGAAAAGATAAGAAATTTACATCTTCTTATTCCATTTTAAAATCAGATAAGGTATAATAAACACGATAAAAATGTTATTATTTTTAATAATTTTATAAAACGGAGGTAAAGGAAATGTTAGTTTCAGCAACAGAAATGCTTCAAAAAGCAAAAGCAGGCCACTATGCAGTTGGTCAGT
>CAZZHJ010000164.1:0-5198 GCA_964653815.1 uncultured Lachnospiraceae bacterium | reverse complement strand
GCATGTTCGACGAACGGCGAATGACGATCATGAATCGCAGATTCATGATATAATGAGCGTTAGTGAGGAGAGCATGCTTGCATGTTCGACGAACGGCGAAGGGAGAAACTATATATGTACTCAGTAATAGCTATTTTATTTATAATAATGGGTATCATTTTATTTGCTTTTTGTAATAGAGTCATTAAGAAAAATATATTGGCGACTTGTATAAGAATACTTGGCATTATTTTTATAATAATTGGTTTCTTCTTTTTATATCTTGTATTATCGGGGAAATTGGTTTTACCATTATCTTAAATGAGAAATTCAGTAAAATATGTTGGATTTGCCATTAAGGAGGACAAACGATGAAAGCAACTACACCCCAATACCAGGATTTTATCCAGTCAGTAGAAATATCAGCAACTCCGGAAGAACAAAAAATTATTAAGCGATACTATACAACAGCAACGATATTAAAAGTAATCAGTATTTGCTCACTGTCACTGGCTGTTCTTTTCATTATAGCCAATAGCTTTGTAATTGTAACTGGTGGGAGCAGTAAGCTCAGATTTCATGTCTTTGCATATGTACCAGTTATTATATATGCAATCTATCGGATTTATTTCTCAAAAAAAATAAAGAATATACTTTTGCAGGAATGTGACCCCAATCGATTATTATCTTTGTATAGTGTGCTGCTTTCATATGCGAACAAAAGGAACTGGGAGGTCCATTTTTACAATTTAGCCCAAAATTTATACTATGCCGGAAGATTTGAAGATGCAGAAAAAGTGCAATCCTTGTTAGCTAAATATTGCCCAAGTAATAAGGGGAGACTCTATCATGCAATGATAGCATTAGATTTAGCGGTACATAGACAGGATTTAGAATTAGAAGATGTAGTGAATCAATGTTTGATGATGTATGAATTAGGGGAAAAAGTATATTTGAAAGGGATGAGGTACTTTATATATTCAGGAAAAATGAGGTATCCTATGTATTTTCAGTTGTTTAGAGATAAAAAATACGAAGAATTATATGATGGCATTAAAGTAGCTGTATTGTTTAGAAACAGTTTACTGGGAGAGGTAAAAAGAAATTATTACTTATATAAAATAGCATTGTTGTTAGGAGACAATGAAAAAGCGGATGAACATAAAAAATTTGTCATGCAAAACGGCGGAACGCTTTGGTATCCGAGAGAGTTGTAGTGTATAAAACTTGCTTTACTCAAAGAGTACTTTTATATTCCGTGCCCCACTGGGACATGGCATCTAAAATCGGACGCATGGATTCCCCCAATTCGCTTAAGGCGTATTCCACCCGGGGCGGAACTTCAGGGTAAACGGTTCTTGTAACAATGCCGTCATTCTCCATTGAACGCAGGGAATCGGTTAATATTTTCTGGCTGATTCCGTCTAAATCTTTCTTTAATTCATTAAAACGCCAAGGGCGGACAAGCAGATTCCTTATAATCAAAAGTTTCCATTTGCTTCCGATAATGGATACTGTGGTGGCAACCGGACATTCGGGCAGTTCGTCTTTGGTTTTCATGATATCCCTCATTTCAATTATTTTAAATCGTTTCTTATAATAGTTACATCTAATTATAATGTAATATTCCCTAAATAACAATGGTTACAAAAAGGTAACTATACAACAAAAAAGTGCGTACTTTTTCCGCACTTTTTTTCTTGATAAAATAAATTTGCAAAAATAAAAATGAAAAAGGAGGAATTAGCAATGGCATTATCAAATGTTGCAGAATTTGCAGGAAATGTAAGCGCTTGTGGCGCAAGCGACAAACCAAGTGCCTGTGGTGCATCAGCGCCGGAAGAAAAACCCAGCGCATGTGGAAGTGCCTGCGGTGCATCTGACCAGCCGGAGGAAAAACCCAGTGCGTGCGGAAGCGCCTGTGGCGCAGGAGATAAGTAGAGTATCTGCTTAAATCACTATGAAAGATTGAAAGGATGGGACGCTTATGAAATCGTATTTTGCTTTTCAATGGCATATTACGGATTATTGTGACCAGAGATGCAAACATTGTTACATATTTTCAGAAGGAAAGTGCAGTGAGCTTTTATCTATGAATCTGGATAATATGAAAAAAGTGCTTTCAAATATAGAAGATATGTGCGAGCGTATGAATCGCATCCCTTATTTTTATATTACGGGAGGCGATCCCATCCTTCATCCGGATTTCTGGACATTGATGGAACTGTTAAAATCAAAAGACTATAAATTTACTATCATGGGGAATCCTTTTCATCTGACTGACAAGGTCTGCCGTAAATTAAAAGAATGCGGCTGTGAAAAATACCAGATGTCTATTGACGGTATGCGCGAAACCCATGATTATTTTAGAAAGCCCGGTTCTTTTGACTGTACTTTGGAAAAAATAGCGGTTATTCGAAAAGCAGGAATAAAATGTGCAATCATGTCTACCGTATCAGGTACAAATATAGAAGAAATGCCGGATGTGGTTGATCTGGTTGTAAAACATAATGTTGATATATTTGCTTTTGGAAGATATTGTCCCACGGGTAAGGATAAAGATACAGGGATAGAACCTCTTGCTTATCGGGATTTTCTGGATATAATATGGAATAAATATGAGACATATAAAAAACAGGGAGTAAATACCTATTTTAATCTCAAAGATCATTTATGGACTCTTTACCTTTATGAAAAGGGAATTTTCAAAATACCTGAAGAGGCAAAGAAGGATATGGTTTATGATGGCTGTCATTGTGGAATCTGCCATATGACAATTTTGCCAAACGGAGATGTGTATGCCTGCCGGAGATTTGAGAGTAAAGTCGGAAATGCTCTTAAAGAGCCGCTTTATGATATATTTATAACAAAAGAAGAAATTTATCGTGATTATGAGAAGTTTGAAAAATGCAGCAAATGCGAGCTGCGTGGATTTTGCCGGGGTTGTCCTGCAGTGACCTATGAAAGTACAGGAAGCTTTTATGGGACGGACCCACAGTGTTGGAAAGAAATAGAGTAATCAGGAGGTGTTTATCATTATGACAAATGCAGTTATGGAAAATATTTTAACAAGAAGGACTATTCGTCGTTTTCTTACAGAGCAGATTAAAGAGGAAGAATTGCAGACGGTACTTGAGGCGGGAATGTATGCTCCCAGCGCCGGGGGAAAGCAGGGAGTATTGTTTGTGGTATCCCAGAATAAAGAGACTAATGAAAAACTGGGAAGGATCAAAAAGCAGAATTCCAATGTCAAAATGTCAACGGATACGGTATACATTTCAAAAGAACAACCAAGCATTGCCGATGATCCTTCTATTGTAAATGCATTTTATGATGCGCCTACGGTCATTACTTTATTTGTACCAAAGAATTTTCTTTATGGACCTTATGATGCAAGCGCAGCTGCTATGAATATGCTCCTTGCTGCACATTCCATAGGTTTGGGAGGATGTTATATCGGTTCGGCATGGGAGTCTTTCCGGGATCCTTTTGGGCAGGAAATATTGAAAAAATGGAATGTCAGGACAGATTATTATGCAGTGCTCCATGTCCTGTTGGGATACCCTAAAGATGAACAGGCGGCAAAGGGTAAAGTAAGAAAAGAAGGACGGATTATAAGGGGATAGGGTAATGGATATGTTATTTAGAAAATCCGAAAAACTTGAGATTGTAAATAAGACAAAAGAACTCTGTCAGATATTAGAGCAGGCTGACACAGTTATTATCGGTGCAGGTGCAGGCCTTTCCACAGCAGCCGGGTTTACTTATAGTGAAGAACGCTTTTACAAATATTTCAAGGATTTTGCGAATAAATATCATTTTAGAAATATGTATGCGGGAGGCTTTTATTCTTATGATACATTGAATGAACATTGGGCATACTGGAGCAGATATATTTATATCAACCGCTATATGAATCCGCCCAAGCCCTTGTATGAGGAAATCTATGAGCTGGTAAAGGATAAAGACTATTTTGTAATTACAACCAATGTAGACCATTGTTTTCAGAAAGCAGGATTTGATAAAAAGAGGTTATATTACACTCAGGGCGATTATGGCTTGTTCCAGTGCGGCGAGCCTTGCCATGAAGAAACATACGATAACGAAGAGACTATTCGTGAAATGGTAAAGGCACAGGGCTATGAGATAGGGGAAGATAACGAGTTATATCTGCCTGATGGTGTTACGCCCAGGATGTTTGTACCGGATGAATTGATTCCCCGTTGTCCAAAATGCGGAAAGCCAATGAGCATGAACCTTCGTGCAGACGATACCTTTGTGCAGGATGAGGGCTGGTACAGGGCGGCCGAGCGGTATGAGGATTTTTTAAGAAGACACAAGAATACAAAAGTGCTATTCTTGGAGTTAGGAGTAGGATATAATACACCGGGCATTATAAAGTATCCTTTTTGGCAAATGGCAAATGACTGGCAGACGGCCGTCTATGCATGTCTGAATATGGGAGAGGCTTATGCTCCGGAGGAAATTCGTGAAAAAGCAATCTGTATCAATGACGATATTTATGCGACAATTAGTAAATTAGGAGAACAGAACAATGGAGCAAAGCAATAACACGGACAAATTACTGGAAGAACTGGTGGCAGATGCGGAGCAGTGTGGGAATATTTCTATTTCTGCAGGGGAATTTCCCGAAGAGGAATCAGAAAAGAAAAACTTAATCCGCAGTCTTATGAATGTCCGTATGCCGGGAGAGGTTTCAGAGGAATTGCTGAACCTGCAGAACAAGTATCTGCAAGAGGAACTTGCGGTTAAGGGCATTGTGGATTTGTCGGATATTTCCACTATAAAGGAGCAGTTTGGCAGCAGGTCCGTTTTTGCAGATAAAATATCGCTCTGGCAGGGGGATATCACAAGATTAAAAGTGGGCGCTATTGTAAACGCCGCCAATTCCCGGATGTTAGGGTGTTTTGTTCCCTGTCACAGGTGTATTGACAATGCGATTCACAGTGCCGCAGGCATGCAGCTTCGGGAAGAATGCAGCCACATTATGGACAGCAGGCGGATAAAGTATGGCAGAAGGTATGAAGAGCCTACGGGTACAGCCACCTTGACAAAAGCCTATAATCTTCCCTGTGATTACGTGATTCACACGGTAGGGCCTATTTGTTATAACGGGCTGAATGATGGACTTCGCCAGGATTTGCGAAACTGTTATGAAAATGTTTTAAACTGCTGTGTGGTAAATGGCATTAAGTCAG